>DASSOW010000299.1:0-3788 GCA_035700175.1 Gemmatimonadales bacterium
GCGTGGGGCGCCCACGAGCGTCATTGCGAGCCCCAAAGGGGCGAAGCAATCGGGTCGCCTGCATTGGATCGCGGTTCACCCGATTGCTTCGTCGGAGGCTGCGCCTCCGCCTCGCAATGACATACGCTCCCCGCACAGCGCTCAGCGCACAGCGCTCAGCGCATATCGCACCACCGCCGTCGAGTCCGCACCCCAGCGAAATTCCATCGTGGTGAGCGTGTCGCCGTTCACCGTGGCAGCGGCAACGCTTCCCCAGTGCGGCACGTGCAACACACGCTTGACGGCACCATCGAGCCCGTAGATACGCCATTCGCGGTCATACGACTTCCCGAACGCCGGCCGCAGGACCCAGAACGTGTCGCCGCTCCCTGCCACCATGAGGTCGATACGCTGCCGAGTCGGGGGCCACTCCCCTGCCTTGGCGATGTCCACGGCGCGCTTGCGGAAGAAATCCTTCAGGTCAGGAGGATACTGCTGGCCCGCGAGTTCACTCTCGAATGATTCACGAATCGAATCGGCGTATTTGGTCTGGTCCCCGTCGGTAACCGGCTCGGCGGGAAGCCCGAGTGTGAGAGTGTCTCGAAGCGCCCCGTCCCAGGCGTAGACGAGGACTGTGTCAGAGCCGCTCGAGGCCACCAATGTCGTGCCATCGTCGAGCACCGCGACCAATGGCTTCCGGCGAACCGGCGCGTCTACCCGCGAATAGGTGTCGCCGTCCCGCATGACCGTGGAGAGCGGGCCATCAAATGAGATGAGGGAGTCAGCGAGCTGCTGCGCGCCCTCCTCCACGGCCCAGACATGGCCCCGCTGGCCCGGTGCCGAGTCCGCGAACGGCACCGGGAAGGGATCGATCCAGAGATGTAGTTCGCCATCGTGGTGAAAGATTCCGGCGACGCGCATCCCGCTGTTGAACACGATCGGAAGCGGCGTGCTCCGTGCAAAAGTTCCGGAACTGTCGAAGATGGAGAGTCGAGCCAGATGGGCATCCCACACCGCCACGGAATCACTGGTCCAGCTACTCACGAGCCAGGGATACTGGACCTCACCCGGGCCTTCGCCATAAGGCAGCGTGCGCAGCGAATCGCCAGTGCAGCTCCACTGGGACACGCCGCCTGCAACGAGCCAGATGCCACATGGAGGCACCACGGCTACTGAGCGCCGGGCGGCGGGGCCGAGCTCGAACGGATGCTGCCAGAGTTGGATGTAGCTGGTGGTGGCGGGGAGAGCACGAGCGGAATGGTTCGATGAGCCATCAGCGCACGCGCTCAGCAATGCCGCCGCTGCGCACACGGCTGCCCTCGACCTGTTTGTCATGCGAGATGATGCGTCCGGAGGGGCCCATGCACAAGTGTCTTGTCATGGAGAAACGAAAGGGGCCGCGAGACTCGGGACACAGCACCTGGAGGTTCACGCCCCCTGACCCTCGACCCACGACCCCTTTCGTGTTTTCGTGTCTGTCGTGCTTTCGTGACTACCTGTCGTAGTCGTAACGGGAATCCCTGTCGTATCGATCGCGATCATACCGACCGTCGCGATCATACCGGTCATCCCAGTCGCGGTAATACCGCCCGCCCCGCTCGTACACCACCACCGCATGCACCCGATCGCGCGAGTCGAACCGGCGATCGTAGTAGCGACCACCTGTGTAATAGACGGTCACTGGGCGGTAGCCGTGCTTGCGCCACCAGTTGGCGGAACGACGGCCTCGGCCGCGGTCATGGATGCGGTCCACCACGATGATGCGCGGCGCCACCACGACACGCCGAACGGGCGGCCGGCGAACAACAACCACCTCGTGTCGCGGGCGAGGACCGATGTGAACGTTGACGTCCGCCCGGACCTGGGCGGCAAGCGGCAGGGGCAGGAACGCGAGTGCGCCGACCAGCGCAGACCAGCGCGAGATGGAGAGAGGCATGGCAACCTCGGTGGTGATATGGAGATGGAACGAACTGACTTCCGCCCCCGCCAATGCGAACCGCATGCCATCTCACAACTCGTTCATCCAACACGACTTGTAAACCGATCAGCCGGAGCTGGTGTCCGAGAGAGGGGACGCGCGGATGCCGGCCTCCGCATCGAGGAAGTCACAGATGGCCTGGAAGGCCTGGGCGCGATCAAGCCCGAACGCGTCCATGAGATATGGAATGGCGCCGTACATGTTGCTGCGCCCGCCGGCGCGGAGCCGGCGAAGAAAGCGAACGTGCGGATGCGGACGGGGCGGCTTGCGAAGCTTCCGTGTGCGAATCTTGACTGACGACATACTACCCGAATATAACCCGAAACCGCTATTTCCGCGAGCCCCGGTCTCCCGTGTAAACCTGTTTTTCGGTCACCACATAGTTCATCAGGACGTCGTGCTCAGCCATCGGCACCTTGTCCACCAGCTGTACCTCAAAGCAGAGCCCAGCCAGCGTGGCATCGGGTCTTGCGTGGGCCAGCAGCCGGTCGTAATACGCCTTCCCATGCCCCAGCCGGCCGCCGTGGCGGTCGAACGCCACGCCGGGCACCACATAGAAATCCACCCGATCGGCCGCCACTTGGCGCGCCAGGTCCTGCCGGATCTCGTCTCGCGGCTCGAGCAGCCCGAACGGTGCCGGCGCCACTTCCTCCAGTGAACCAACCAGCGCCAGGCAGAGTCCGTCGGGACTTACCCATGGAAGCGCCACCCGTCGCCGGGCTGCCAGGGCATCCGCGATCATCGGCAGGGTCATGACCTCGCTCTTCACGCCCACGAACCACGCGATGGTCTCGGCCGCGGCGTACTCGTCGAGGCCGGTCACGTGCCGCCCGATCGCGGCGCTGTGCGCCATCCGGTCGTTGGCCCGGTCCCGCCGCTCCAGCATGAGGGAGCGAAGGCGTGATTTATCGGTCATGGAGGCATACCTTTCTGGACACGGGACTCGTGACTCGTGACTCGTAACTCATGTCCCGCGTCTCGCGTCCGAACATTGATCTAACCCGCTAACGGAAACCCGGCGTGCCCGCAGTCTTCAGCGTCACCGTCGCCAAGGACTACCTCACCTTCGCTGCCGCGCATTTTATCACCATGCGTGGCCACAAGTGTGAGGCGCTCCATGGCCATAATTACCGGGTTGGCGTCACGGTGGAAGGGGCGCTCGACGCCGAGTGCCGCTGGGTCATGGATTTCAGCGTGCTCAAGGAGATCCTGCGGCCGCTGGTGAAGGCGGTGGACCACCGCGTCCTCCTGCCCACCAGGAATCCCAAGCTGGCCCTCGAGCAGCAGGATGGGCGGATTCAGGTTGCCGTCTTTGGCGAGGCGCGCTACGTCTTCCCGGAGGGCGACTGCGTGCTGCTCGAGATTGAAAACACTACCGCCGAGCTCCTGGCCGAGCACTTTGGCCTCCAGGTGCAGGTGGCCCTCGCGGCGCAGGGCTACGCCGATCTGTCCCGCCTGGTGATTGAAGTCGAAGAGAGCACTGGTCAGTCGGCCTTCTGGGAATGGCGCTGACCGCCGCTCGAGAAAGGGATTCGCATGCCAAGGGAAGCGACCTACACCGGCTCGGCACTGGCCGAGCGCATGAAGGACCTGAAGGGCTGGGATGAAGATGCTGGCACCATTCGTCGCGTGTACGCCACCGACGGATGGCCCACCACGCTCATGCTGGTCAACATGATCGGCTTCTTCGCCGAGGCGGCGGACCACCATCCTGACCTCGCCGTGAGTTGGGGCAAGGTGGAAGTGCGCCTGAGCAGTCACTCAGCGGGCGGCATCACCGACAAGGATGTGGAGCTCGCGCGGCTCATCGAGTCCAATGCGCTCTGGCGGC
>DASSOW010000300.1:0-9483 GCA_035700175.1 Gemmatimonadales bacterium
GGCGTTCCCTGGTGTAGAGCGCCGGCGCCATGAAGGCCCAGACCTGCCAGATCACCACCGGCGCCGCCAGCACCAGGCCCACCACGAACGCGAGCTTGAAGACGATCATGACCGGCTCGGTGGGCGTGAGTACGGCGAGCTTGCCGCCGTTGCCCAGGTACGGCTGGATGGGCCGGGAGATGATGCCGACGAGCTGGAATTTCTGGACGACGAAGAAGCCGACCCCGAAGCCCGCAATGAGCGCGAGCAGGGCGCGGATGAGGCGGACGCGCAGTTCCTCGAGGTGATCGAGGAAGGGCATTTCAGCGCCGGAGCCGTTCATGAGGACAAGCCGGGACGGCGCCCGGGGGTCAGGACCCGAGCGCCTTCAGCCGATCTCTGGCCAGTGCGGCCTCGTCCGAGTTGGGAAAGGACTGGACCACCTTCTGGTAGGCATCGCGCGCGGCCGCCCGGTCGTTGGCGCGCTCCTTGATCAGGCCGATGTGATAAAACGATGAGCCGGCCCGTGGCGACTGGGCGTAGTCGCGGGTGACCTGCTGGTAATAGTATAGCGCCGAGTCGGCGTTTTCCGTCTCGAAGCTCTGGCCGATGTAGTAGAGTGCATCGGGCGCCTTGTCGCTGGTGGGGTAGGACTTCAGCAATTCCCGGAAGCCCATCCGCGCTGTAGAGGCGCTGCCGAGCCGGAGCTGCCCCAGCGAGGTCTGGTACATCTGGTCTGCCGAGGGTTGCGCCTGCGACGGATTCACGAACGACCGCGTCGTGTCCGGCGTGCCCGGCGCCGGCACCGATTCGGGCTGCTGCAGCTCCTCCGCCCGGCGCTCGAGCTGGGTACGCAGCTCGCTCAGCCGCTGCTGGCTCTGGCCGGTGAGTTCCTGCAGCTGCACCAGCTGGCGCTGGACCTCATACAGGTCGTTGGCAAAGTCTCCGCGCAGCTGAGAGACCGCTGCGCGGGTAGACCGCAGCGAGTCCATCATGGCCTGCTGCAGGCGGATGACCTCGGCGAGCTGGCGCGACCGCTCCTGGTCGCGCCGGTCCTGGACATCCTTGAGCTGGGTGATCTGGTCCTCGACGTTCCGCACGTCGCTCCTCAGGGCACAGGCCCCGAGGAGCGCGACGGATGCGAGGGCCAGGACCCGGGCCCTCATTGGGGTGCGACGAGCGAGTCGCCGCCTGCAGTCATCTCGAACTCGTCACGCCGGTTCTGCGCATACGCGTCCTCGGTCCCGCCCATGGCAATGGGCCGCTCCTCGCCGTAGGAAATCACGTCGATGCGCGAGCCGTCCACGCCCCGGTTCATGAGGTAGCGCTTGGCCGCGGCCGCACGCCGGTTGCCGAGGGCAAGGTTGTACTCGTCAGAGCCGCGCTCGTCGGCGTGGCCGCTGATGCGGATCCGCATGGCGGTGTTGGCCTGCATGATGGCCGCCTTGCGGTCGAGCGCCGCCTGGTCCTGGCTGCGGATGTCCGCCACGTTGTAGTCGAAGTGGATCATGGCGGTCATGTCATTGCGGAGCGCCGTGGCCGCCGCACTGGCATCGCGCTCTGCGGCCGCACGCCGGGCCTCT
This sequence comes from Gemmatimonadales bacterium, assembly GCA_035700175.1. Taxonomy (GTDB): domain Bacteria; phylum Gemmatimonadota; class Gemmatimonadetes; order Gemmatimonadales; family GWC2-71-9; genus CAMLHP01. The sequence goes on from DASSOW010000300.1 coordinate 1,563, forward strand.
TCTTCGGCGCGGCGGCGGTTGGCCTCGTCAATCGAATCCTGGCGCTGGCGAGCGCGGATCGCGGCGCTGTCCACCGTGGACGTCACCGGCGCCGGCTGCTCCGGCGCCGGCGCACCGCCGCAGGCTGCAGCCAGGGCCGTGGCGGCCATCAGGGCGAATACACCAGAGATGCGCTTCATGAGTCAGGACCTCGTGGATCAAGGGTTGGCGTCGCCGGCCCCGCCCAACCGGGGGGACCACGAAGGAAGCCGGGCGGAGCCCGGAGTATTGAGCTGCCGGACGCGGCCGGTTTCGGTATCGACGATCCACACCTGGCGCCGGCCAGTGCGATCGGAAATGAAGGCGATGTGCCTGCTGTCTGGCGCCCAGGTGGCGTCCTCATTGCGGCCCACCGACGTCAGCTGCTTGACCCGCCCCGACGCGACGTCAAAGATGAAGATCTGCGGACTGCGCGAAACCTCGCGGTGAAACACCACGTTCGCCCCATCCGGCGACCACTCCGGCGCGAAGGACGGACCGGTGGCGCCGTAGTCAAAAGGCGCGAGCAGCTCCTGGTCGGTGCCGTCCACGCTCATCACGTAAATCTGCGGCGGGCCCGAGCGCGTCGACACGAAGGCCAGCCGGCGTCCATCGGGCGAATACGTCGGACTCAAGTTGTCCGAGAAGCCCTTCACGGTCAAGCGCTGCGCGCAGCAGTTGGAGGCCACGTTACTGGTGAAGATGTTGGTTGCGCCACTTTCTTCCGCACGGGCGTAGGCGAGGGTGCGCCCGTCTGGCGAAAACGCCGGCGAGAAGTTGAGGTCCCGGTCCGTCCCCGCCACGGTGGTGCGCGATCCGGTCAGCAGGTCTTCCACGACGATGGCGCCCCGGCCCTCGCTGAACCTGGTGTAGGCGATCCGATGCCCGTCCGGCGCCCAGGCGTTGGACAAGGCGTGATCACCGGCCGGCGTCACCGGAGTGAGCGCCGCGCCATCGCTGTCGATCCGCCAGATGCGCCCGTCGCTCAGGAACAGCAGCCGGCTGGCCGCATAGCCGTCGGCACTCGCCGCCCAGCGGACGATCTCGTCACTGATGCGGTGGACCGCCAGCCGGAATCCGGCCGCCGACTCGCCCGGGAGCGCAAAGGTCTGCTGGTTGCGCACCTTGCCCGCGGCGAGATCATGCAGCCGCACCTGCACCCCACCGGGCGCGCCGATCAGCTCCACAGCGTGGTCGGCGCCGAACTGGTTCCGGTACAGCGCATAGTTGATCTGGCCGCCAGTCCCCGCCATCGGGACGACGATCATCTGGAACTGGTCGCTGTAGTCGAGGTCGCGCTGGATGATGGCGCGCACCGAGTCGAGGCCGGGGCCCGGCACCACCACCAGCCCCGGGCGAGTGCCGGGCCGGTACGTGATGCCGATCCGGATCGCGTCCTGCGCGCGGTTCTGGTCGGGGTTCTGGGCCTGCAGCGATGCGGTTGCACCGGCGGCAAGCAGCGCAATGAGAAGAGTTGATCGTGTCATTCGGACCGCGGCTCGAAGAAGAAGCTGATGGGCAGCACGTCATTGGTCCAGCCATCCGGCAGGGGCCCGAATGCCCGCGCCACGCCGGCTGCCTCGATGGCGCCCTGCGCCTCGAGATCATAGGAGAAACTGCCCGACCTGGTGACAAAGCGAATGTCGGACACGGTGCCGTCCCGGTGAACGAGGAAGAAGATCTCCGCGCGAAGCCTCACATTGCCAGTGGGGCGACGCCAGCGCCGGTAGATCTGGTTGGCCACGTTCCGGAGGTACTCCGGAAAGGGAAAATCGAGCCCCGGGGTCTTGATAGTGGCCGCGTCGCGACCGGTGCTCGGCGTCTCTCCTTCGGCCGGCGCTTCGGGCGCCGACGTCTTGGGTGACGGCTCGGTCGAGGGCTTGGCCTCCGCCGGCGTCTCGCGCGGCGGGGTCGGTTTTGGTTGCTCCACCGGCTTGGGCGTCGGCTTCTTGACCGGCGCGGTCTTCTCTTCCGGCTTGGGCGCCGGCTTCACCGGCGCCGGCGGCTCGGGCGTGGGGGCCGGCGGCTGCGCTTCCGGCGCCAGCCGCTGCCGCGGCGCCGGCGCTGGCGCCGCCACCAGGTCAATGGCGTAGACCGGCGGCGAGGGCGGTGGCGGACGAACAAATCCGACCGCCAGCGCTACCGCCCCGCCATGCACCAGGACAGTCCAGCAGAGTCCGGCACCGGTCCCGCGGGCCCGGCCCGTCCCCGTCCGACGCATCACCGGCGCTGCTCCTCCTGCTCCGCCACGAGGCCCACGCTCTGTACCCCCGACAGCCGGATGACCGAAAGCACCCGTACAACGTCCCCGTACGGTACACGATTGTCCGCCCGCAGGAACACCCCGTTGGGCTTCTTGGCTGTCACGATCGAGGGGAAGGTGATCCGGAAGTCCTCGTAGCTCACCGGGGTCTCATCTATGAAGATGCGCCCGCCCCGGTCCACGGTGACGACCATCCCTTCCTTGGGATCAAGTGGGCGCGCCTCGGCGCGGGGAAGCTCGACGTCCACGCCGCCCTGCATGATCGGGGCCGTGATCATGAAGATGATGAGCAGCACGAACGCGACGTCCACGAGTGACGTGACATTGATGTCGGCGTTCAGCGGGAGATCGCCGCGCTGGTTGCCGAGCCCACCGCCCAGATTCACGGCCACGTCAGATCAGCCCTTCGCGCGCCATGGTCCCGATAAGCTCGTTGGCAAAACCCTCGAGCTCGCCGGTGAAGAGCCGGACCTTGTTCACGAAATAGTTGTAGGCAATGATCGCAGGGATCGAGGTCGCCAGGCCGGCCACGGTAGTGACCAGGGCCTCCGCCACGCCCGGTGCTACCGACCCGATATTGCCCGAGCCCTTGGCGGCAATCCCCACGAAAGCATCCATCACGCCCAGCACGGTGCCCAGCAGGCCCAGCAGCACGCCGACCGAGCCGATCGTGGCGAGCCACGGGATGAGGTGGCCCAGCAGGTCGCGCTCGGTGGCGACCTCTTTCCCGAGCACCATCTTCAACGCCTCGAGCTGGGTGAGCGAGAGACTGTCGCGCCGGGCATTCGGCTCCGCCTTGAGCGCGCCGGGCCGCAGCTCGTTGTAGAACTGGATCGCTTCGTTGAAGAGACGGGTATAGGGCGACGTGGGTTGCCGCATCACATGCTGGTAGGCCTCGTCGAGCCGGGTGCTGCGTTCCATCTCCGCGAAGAACCGCTCGGCCTGGCGGTTGAGGCGCCGGTATTGCCACCACTTCACGCCGATGACGAACCAGCCCGCCAGCGAAAAGATGGCGATGATGCCCAGCACGATCTTGGTCTCGATACTCGAAACCAGAATGAGTTCGAGCGAACTGGTCGGCACCGCGCCGGTCTGCAGCAGCATCATGCGTTCATCTCCCCGTCGTACCAGGCCACGAGTTCACGGAAGCCATCTTCGAAGGAATGTACCGGGCGCCAGCCGAGCAGCTGTTGCGCCCGCGTGGAATCGAGCGCGCTCCGGGCGAGTTCACCGGCGCGCGGCGGTTCGTGCCGGGCTTCCGGCCGGAGGTTGAGCGATTCACCCATGATCCGGATGAGATCGAGCACCGAGAGCTCCCGGCCCGTGCCGACGTTGAATGCCGTGGCGTCCGGACCGCCGCCATCCGGCAGTGCCGCAGTCGCGGCCAGCAGGTTGGCCCGGGCCACGTCGCGCACGAAGACGTAATCGCGCGTCTGGGTGCCGTCACCAAACACGGTGAGCGGCTGGCCCCCGCGCAGGCGATCGAGGAAGATGCTCACAACCCCGGCCTCACCCTTCGGGTCCTGGCGGGGCCCGAACACATTGGCGTAGCGCAATGCCACCCATTCCATGCCGCGGAGCCCGGCGAGGCAGCGGAGGTAGTGCTCGCCCGCCAGCTTGCTCACCCCGTACGGTGACACCGGGGCCTGCGGAGCTGACTCTGCCGTCGGGATGGTTTCCGCTTCGCCATAGAGCACGCCGCCGCTGCTGGCAAACACGACGCGGCGGGTCCCGCCCGCCGCGGCGCCTTCCACCATGTTGATGAGCCCCATGACGTTGATGCTGGCATCGAAGGCGGGGTCGGCCACCGAGTGCCGCACGTCGATCTGGGCCGCCTGCAGGCTGACCACATCAAAGCGCCCGGCTGCGGCGAGCTGCCGGGCCTCAGGGCTGCGCACATCGAGCTCGGCGAACGTGACACCGGCCGGCAGGTTGTCCCGATGGCCGCGTGAGAGATCATCCACCACGGTGACATCCCACCCGTCCGCCAGGAACGCCTCGGCGACGTGTGAGCCAATGAAGCCGGCACCGCCGGAGATAAGTACGCGTCGCGTCATGCGTGGTCCGCGCGTCGGTTGAAGGGGGGATCCCAAGTCTCAGGGCGCTCTATCCGCAGATTGACCCATGACACAGCGGACGCCACGTGTCCGTCCGACGCAACGCTGCATCTGCGAAGTCTGCGGATTCAAGGTCAGTCGCCTGTAGTTCAGGCTGTGGAGCAATATAGGCGGGGGCGGGCTCGATGGAACCAAGCGCGGATGCGAAACGCGGCGCCGGCCACTGGGACCGGACGCCGCGTCGCTCTCGGGGGAACTGGGTTCAGGAAGGCAGGCGACCGACCTGGCGGCTCTCGCTGCCATTGGCGATCACGGGTGCCGTCAGCGTCAGGATCCGGACGGTGGCGGTGCGCTCGCCCACGTGCACCACCTGCACCACGGCCAGCACATCGGGCGCGGTCACGACGCCGTCGGAGCGTCGCTTCTCTGACCGGCGAATCTCGAAGATGTCGCCCGCCGCCACGCCGTCCTTGCGGCCCTTGTCCAGGAACAGCACGTCCTGGGGACCACGCAGCACCTGGCGCAACGGACCGCCCAGGACGTGCGCCTGCACGCCGTCGGACACCGGCATCGCCTGGCGGGTCACCCCGGGAGTAAACGGCTCGAGCGGCAGTACCACCTGGCCCGCGGTCATCTCGTGATACATCTCGATCACCCGCGCCACGGTGCGGCCCGGCGCCACCTCGGTCACCTGCAGCATGCCGCTGGGCATCACCATGCGACCGGCATTGCCAACCTCATCGCCCAGCTGGGCGACGAGGAGCGAGTCCCCGACCCGGTAGGCTGCGCCCCGGGGCGGCGTGACATAGACGCGATTGGAGAGCAGCACGGTAGGAGTGGTGGCCGCGGCGCCAATCTGGGACGGCTCGACCGGCCCCACCAGGGTGCCGAATGGCATGTCGCGCCCCTCGGTCAGGAAGCCGGAAGAATAGAATTCGCCCCGGCGCAGCGGACGGTATTCCATCTCGCCGTAGCCGCTGATGGCCTGCCGCATCGCGTCATCACGATTGGTGAAATACTTCTTCCACTCCTCGCCCCGGGGGCCAAGGGTGTCGGGCGGCATCGAGGGTGCGGCGGATGACGCCGGTCCCATGGCCTCATTGACCGCGATGGGCGCCGGCGGTGGTGTGTCAGTCGTGGGCACCGCGGTGACGTCGGCGGACGCCACCAGATGCAGCACCTCGCCCGGGTAGATCCAGTGTGGATCTTCCACGACGCTGGTGTTGATGCGGTAGAGTTCGGGCCAGAGGAACGGGTCGCCCAGATAGGTGCCGGCCAGCTGCCAGAGGGTGTCGCCGGACTTGACCGTGTGGGTCTCGGGCTTGGCGTTCTGCGCCGCCAGAGCCTGGGTCCCCCCGGCCAGTCCGAGCAGGACCAGGCCAAGCCTGCCGATCGGAAGTCGCGCCATGAGTCTCTCCATTACTACGGATGCCGAGTGCCGGACGGACTGCTTCGGGGCAAGGCAAAGCAAGATGGACGCCAGAGAGAAGAAAGCTGAGCGCTGAGCGCTAAGCGCTTAGCGCCCTTAGCTTTCAGCCCTCAGCTTTCAGTTTTACTTTAACCAACCAGCGGCGCCGGTCGGCGCAAAACCACCCGACCGGCGCAGAACGACAGACCGGCTCAGAAGGGCAGGTCGTCGTCCTCGGCGTCGAGGGCGTCAGGGACGTCGTCGAGGGATTCGTCGCTCTTGGCCATGGCACCAACCTTGGCCGGCATCGGCGCCGAGTCGCCCGCGTCACCCTTGCCGGACAGCAGGATGATTTCCCGGGCATTGATCTCGGTGGTGTACCGGGTCTGGCCTTCCCGATCCTGCCAGGTGCGGTACTCGATGGCGCCTTCCACGTAGAGCTTGTCGCCCTTCTTGCAGTACTTCTCGATGACGTCGGCAAGGGTGGACGCGCGGTTGTTCCACGCCACGACACGGTGCCACTCGGTCTTTTCCTGCCACTCTCCGTTCTGGCCCTTCCAGCGGCGGCTGGTGGCGAGCGAGATGGTCGCGACACGCGACCCGTTGGCAGTGCTGCGCACCTCGGGATCGGCGCCAAGGTTTCCGATCAGGGTGGCTTTGTTCAGGCTGCGGCTCACGAGTACCTCCAAAAGTCGGCTGGATTAGCTACCACGGCGGACTCCAGCACAGTAACAGCTCTGGCGCATCCGTCTGCACCAAAATTACGCTCGCATCATCAGAATCGCTCCCCCGGCTCGAGCGTACGCCGAAGGACCAGGGCATCTTCGCGGGGCCGCCGGTAGTAGTCGGGTCGGTGGCCAACCGCCTCAAAGCGGTGCTGCCGGTAGAGGGCCAGCGCCGCCGTATTGGAAGCACGAACCTCCAGGAATACTTCTGTCACCCCTCGCTGGCCCAGTGCCTGGAGCAGCGCCACCAGCATGGCTTGCGCGAGCCCCTCACGCCGATGCTCCGGGGCCACGGCGACATTGAGGATCTCGCCGCTGCCTGCCACCGCCCGGCCCAGCCCGTAGCCGGCAATTTCTCCTTCTGCCTCCGCTACCACGCCAAACGCCTCTGGCTGCTTCAGGAGACTCCGGAACGCTTCACCGCTCCACGGGTCAGCAAAGCAGCGTCGCTCCAGCAGCGCGAGTGCAGGAGCATCAGCCGGCCAGGCCGGACGAATGCGTGAGGGGCCGTCCATGTTCGCGCTCCCATCGGGCCTGCGCCTCAGCCGGCCGCCCATATTCCGGGGTCCACGCTTCCACCTGCGCAACCTGCGCGAGCCCACCTTGCCACCCGCGAAGTTCCAGCAGTCGGCGGGCATCAACCTGCCGGTCCTCGACCAGGACCGCCCCTGGCAAGAGCTGACCGGCCTGCTCCCTCGCCACTACTCGCGGCGCCAGGATCTGTTCCACCCGCCCATCGGCGAATCCGTAGACTGCGGCGTACACCTCGCCACGCAGTGCTTCGCTGGTGACCACGACACGCCCCGCCTGATGATCTGCCACTGCACAACCCAGCAGCGAAGGCGCCGAGAAGATGGCGAGGCCGAGGGCATGGTGCAGCCCCTTGGCAACGGAGGCACCAACGCGGAGCCCGGTGAAGCTCCCCGGTCCGTCGGCCACGATGACCGCCTCGAGGTCGGCCAGCGATTCGTGCCGCGACTCGAGCGCCTCATTCACCAGCGGCCGCAGCGCTCGCGCATGCTGCCGAGGTCCATCGAGGTGGCGCTCCACGCCGTCAGTTCCCGACAACCCGATCGCCACGGACAACCTGCCGGTTGCCGTGTCAATGGCAAGCCAGCTCACGAAACCTCCATGACCCGGCGCGTGTCATCATCAACATGCCCCAGCGCAATGCGCACCGTGGCGGGCGGGACCCACCCGGCCGCCCGCTCGGGCCACTCGACCAGCAAGGCATCACCGGAGCTCAGGGTCTGCCAGTCGAGATCCGCGGCCTCATCGGGATGGCGCAGCCGGTATGCATCCACGTGATAGATGTCGCCTCGCGTCCCGTGGTAGTGATGCACCAGCGCATAGGTCGGGCTCGATACCGGTTCGCTTCCGCCCAGGCCCCTCACAATGGCGCGCGCGAGGGTGGTCTTCCCTGCCCCCAGATCGCCGGACAGTAGAACCA
>DASSOW010000301.1:0-4470 GCA_035700175.1 Gemmatimonadales bacterium
TACTATCGGGGACGTCAGCAACCAGCGCACGGGAGGGCCACCCTGAGACCTGATTCCCGGCGCACGCGGGCAGCAAGAAGGCGACGACCATGCACGTGAGCGTCATCCTGAGCATGGCGTTACCTCGAGCCATCATCATAGAGCGAAACGCCGTGACACAGCACGCTCCACCCTTCGCTCAGTCGTATGAGATAGACAGGTGTCGTCGCGGCGCCCCAGGAATGGGGGGGTTCCGAGTAGCGGTACGTCGCCACGAGCACGAGGCCGTTGGGGAGCACTGCGGGCGCCGAGACGGCGAGAACAGTTCGCGAGTCACCTTCGGGGCACCGCCGGCTTCCGGACCCGGCGCAGACGCCGGCGAGCGAATATCGGACGCGTACGCTGTCGAGCCATGCCGGATCGTGCACGGCAAGCGTGTCGTTGAACCCGAATCGGCGATACGGTGAGAGGTAGGTGTGTTCCGCAACTGAAGGCGGACGGATGAAATTGGTGAGCGCGAACTCGTCCACGACCGCATCCAGCACGCTGTCCCGCGCCTCTGGCGGCAGGGTATCGCCCATCGCCCGCATTTCCAGAATGGCACGATCCACCGGGATCCAGTCAGTGCTGGCCGTCGCCTCATCCCATTGGCTCGCGATCAGCATACTGTCCGCGCGATCCTCAGCCGCATTGAGTGCCGGGTCAGGAAGGTCTGCTTTCTGCAGCTTCGCCAGCGCACTGAACGCAGCACGCTGCTTGCGAGCGTCGCCGCAAGGGTAACCCACGGCGTACATGTTGGCCCGCGGCATCGGAAAGCGTACGAGATCGGCAAAGGTGACCCCTCGAGCACGCAGCGTGTCGGCGCTCCAGGCGCCGCGCGCAATCATTCCCTGGCTAAGCATGGCTGGCCGGACGAGGAGGAGTGAATCGGGTGTTGGGCTGAGCCATCCCCAAGCGAAGTCATAGTCGCGCCGGAGGTCGGCGTCCGGCTCAGGCGCATCGGCGAACCGGACTTCGCGCCAGCCGGTGTGGCCGAGCATGGAGTCGGGAATCGACGCGGCGCTGTCGACGAGTTGCAGCGCTTTAGTGCCGGACCAGATGCTGCCTGGATCTGGCGGCGACCACTGGCCGGCTCCGAGGACGAGGCAGATAGGCCTGGACTGAGCTGAAACCGGGGTCATGCCACCGGCGAGGGCTAGCGCCGAAAGCACCCACCCTGCGACGTGCGCCATGCGGCCTCCCGAATGGGGACCACCGGAGATGCGCTTGCGGGACGGAGCGACACAGTGCGGAGCGCTGAGCGCGTGGCCATCAATGGCGCAGCGGACGCAATCGCAGTCGCTCGCGATTGTAGCGGCTCGCGTAGTCCATGGTCACGTCCAGCCATCGGAACAGGGTCGAGTCACCGGCTGGAAAACTCAGGTTGCCTTCGCCGGTATACCGAAACGTGCGGACCCCGAACCTCTCGACCACCTCTCGGCGCAGCGCGGACTCGACCCCGGGCACGCGTGGAGGTTCGCCGGACATGCCACCGGGGAGTGCCCAGAAGCGTAGGTCTCCTGCGAGCACGGCTTCGTATGCATCGGCCTCCGGAGTCTGGAGGCGGAGGCTGTCCACCTGGCGCGCGAGCCACTCCACGTCAACCGGCTCGGCGTAGACCGACTGCCTGTCCTTGATGATGATCGGTCCGTTTCGGATATGCGCCGGCTGGCAGGCCGCCAGCGCAAGCAGCAACAGGAACGCGGCTGGTCTCATCGCGTCATTCCAGAGGCAGCAGCGCTGAGTGCTCAGCACCATCAGTACCGTGTCGAGTGCACCTGCGCGCGCTCCCGCCAGATATACCAGACACTGTCAGGCCCCGGGCCCACCAGCATCTCCTCGCCGAGCTCAACGCCCGGCGGATCCTGGTGGCGGCGGATTTTCACCCGAACGAAGTCACCGTCGGGTTCGTATGAGACATCCAGATAGCGATTGGTTGCTCCATTCGCACGGGCGGCCTCGAGATCCGGCAGCATGCCACGCTTCCAGCTGGCGAGTGACACGCCCCCCAGTTCCATCGTGTCGCCGGCCCGGGTCACCAGATACTTCTCCATGTGACCGCTGTCCGCGTAGAGATCAAGAAGCGCCGGGTCGTACCGCCGCTCCAGGTCCACGTAGCGCTCAATCAGGTCGCGGGCGTGCTCGGTGGGCGTACCGGGAGGCCGGGAGCAGCCTGCCAGGAGCAGTATGAGGGCCAGGGCCCGCGGCTCAGGCCGGGTCCGGATCCAACGCTCGCATGATCGCCGCATGCACCCTCCGGTCATTCATCATGAACGTGTGTCCCACCGGCAGCACGACGGGCTCGTCGTCGGGCTGGAGCCGGGTTTCCTCGACGGCGACGACCCAGTCATTGGGTACGTCGCCAAAGGGACTCCAGCAGCCGCGGGGGCCAGCCGAGCCGGCGATGATGGTGTATGGAACCGTTGGCTTGGGAAGGTGCACCAGAAAATCGGGCTGCGCCAGCAGCTGTCCGTTGTCGCCGCAGAGGAGCCGATACGGCCAGTACCTCCGCAGCCGCTGCGCCAGTCTCGGTGGCTGGTTGGGCGTGCCGAGCATGATGAAGTGCCTGGGCGCGGGCGTGATCCCATCGAGCGCGGCACGGAGAACGAGCCCGCCCAGCGAATGGCCGATCACGGCGTAGGGTTCGCCTGAAGCGGCGAGCGGCGCGATGCGGCCACGCACCCGCGTGCAAATCGTCTCGAAGTGCTGAACGGCCGCGGCATATCCTGCCTGCTCTACGGTATGCCCATGCCGCCGCAGCATTCTGGCCAGGCGCCAGAGTGAGAGCGGCGTGCGGCCCATGCCGTGGACGAGAAGGAGGTGCATGTGAGATGTGCGCTGTGCGCTGTGCGCTGTGAGCTGTGAGCTGTGAGCTGTGAGCTGTGCGCCGGAAATATAGGTCATTCGCACGGCGCACAGCCCGCTCGCACCTTGCCGGGAACAGCCCCCGGCACTACTTTGTACTACAAAGCTAACTGAGGATCTGGACTGTGGCTGGCAACGTATCGCGCCCATGGCGGGCCATAGCACGAAATGCACTGACGTGGGGCGCTGCGTGGGCAGTGGCCGGCGGCGCCATCGTGGCCGCGTTCGCTCTCTTCGACCCCCGCCCCGGCATCGAGTCGCTCCCCGAACGGCTTGGCATGGCCTTGTTCGCCGCGGTCAGCTGGGGTGTCCGGTTCGGCATCATCGGGGCCGTGATCGGCACCGCTTTCGCCGCAGTCATCCGGCTCGGCTACCAGGGCCGTCGCCTGGCCGACATCAACCCGCTGCGGTTCACCCTTCTGGGCGCACTGATCGGCGGCGTGGGCGTCCCTCTCTTCCTGCAGATGATGAACGTGCTGTCCGGCGGTGGTCCGATCGCCTGGGGGCTGGTGACTGACGACGCCAAGTGGGCCACGCTGTTCGGCGCGGCCGTGGCCGGTGGGACCATCCTGCTGGCGCGGCGGAGCGTTGAGCGTGAGGCGCCGAGCATCGAGGGTCAAGAGTCGAGTATCGAACTCGGACCTGCCGGCACGAGAGCACTCGACGCGCCACAACTGCACACCGGGACGGAGTCGAGCGTGATGCGCTCAGCGCATGGCGCTCAGCGCATCACCGCGCCACCCGCACCGCCTCCATCGTCCAGAAATCCCTGATCCAGGACTTGCCGAGGTCGAAGGTGGCGTCGGCGCGCCAGAGGAACTTGTCGGGCTCGATGGCGAAGTAGCGGAAGCGCACCAGCATCGTCCCGTACCATTCCGTCAGCAGGCGACTGTCACCTGATGTCCACATGAGCCCTGGCTGCCACGCGCCCGCATTGGTATTGATGCCCCGCATCTCCCAGAGCTTCCGCTCGGGATTCCAGGCCCGATAGGTCCAGGTGCCGGCGTCCCAGGTAGACGACGGGTCATCCGGCCGCCAGTGATCCTCGATCAGCACGCCCTGCCCACCCGTCTCTTTCTTCGTGAAGACCCAGTGCCCGGTGAAGGGCGGGTTGAACGAACCGTCCTCGCGCCGTGCCTGGAAGGTGAAGCGCCACGTGCCCAGGAGAAAATCGTAGTCGGTGGACGCGCTCCTGGCGGTCAGCGTATCGGCCACGTTGAAATTGGCGCCCATGGTATCGGGAAGCTGGATGGCGCGTGGCGCGGGCGTCGGCTGCTGCGCGTGAAGCGGCGCTGCACTGGCACTGGCAACGAGTGCGAGGAGGAGTCGTTTCATTGGTCACGGGTCTCGTCTCATGGGTCGAGCGTCCTGTGTCCGGCGTCCGGCGCCTGGCGCTCGACGCCGACGCTCCAGTCACTCCGGCGGTATCGGAGTTCGTGAATACATCCCGATGGGATGCCCACCCGGATCCACCAGCAGCGCGATGGCGCCGATGCCGCCCGGAAGGTTGAAGGGAAATCCCGGCGGGATGGTGGCGCCGAGTGTCCTTGCCTTGGCCGAGCTCGCCCGGATGTCATCGACCTGAAC
>DASSOW010000302.1:0-4871 GCA_035700175.1 Gemmatimonadales bacterium
CCAGCCGACACGGCGATACGCTCGTGGTGCACCTCGCCGCGCCCGCGGCGTTCGGCGATACGGTGCGATTTGCGATTGACTATGCCGCGCGCATCGACAACGGGCATGGCCTCACGTTCAAGAAGGCGGAGGCGGGCCATGCGCATTATCCCCAGCAGATCTGGAGCCAGGGCGAGGACGACAACAATCACGACTGGTTTCCCACCTACGATTTTCCCAACGACAAGATGACGTGGGAAATGGTGGCGACGGTGCCGTCCGAATACACCGTGGTCTCCAACGGCAAGCTCGTCTCCGACACCAGGACTGCGGGCGGGCACACGGTGCACTGGTCCCAGGAGGAGCCGTCGGCCAGCTACCTCGTGTCGCTGGTCGTGGCGCCGCTGGTCAAGGTGAGTGACTCCTGGCGCGGGAAGCCGGTGGACTACTACGTCTACCGGGAGGACAGCTCGCTGGCCATGCCGCTGTTCAAGGTCACCCCCGACATGATCGAGGTGTATTCGCAGCTCACCGGCGTGGCCTATCCGTGGGACAAGTATGCCCAGACCACCGTGGCCGACTTCTTCGGCGGCATGGAAAACGTGAGCGCCACGACGGTGGTGGACTGGCTGCCGGATGCCCGCGCGTACCAGGACCGCCCCTGGTACCAGTACATCCTGATTCCGCATGAACTCGCCCACCAGTGGTTCGGCGACTACGTCACCACAGAAAACTGGGCCAACATGTGGCTCAATGAAGGGTTCGCCGAGTTCATGCCGGGTCAGTACTGGGGCGAGAAGCTGGGCCGCCATGCCGAAGAGGACTACTACCTCGACGAGTACCGCCAGTTCATGGCCATCGACCAGCGCCGACGCATGCCGGTGGCGGCCCTCGCGTCCAACAACATCTACCCGCGCGGCGCCCTCATCCTGGAGATGCTCAAGCACCGCCTCGGTGCCGAGCGCTTCTGGGCGGGCATCCACCGCTATCTCACCGATCACCGGTTCGAGAACGCCACGACGGACGACCTCCGCCAGGCGATGCTTGACGCGACCGGCCAGAATCTGGACGACTTCTGGAACCAGTGGATCTACCAGGCAGGCTACCCTGAATTCACCGTGGCCCAGGCGTATGACGCCACTGCACACCGCCTGACGCTCACGGTGAAGCAGACCCAGGTGGACACCGCCACGGCCGACAGCACCGGCCTCCGCTACACCACGCCGCAGGTCTTCCGCACGCCGGTGACGGTGCGAGTCGGCACGGCGCAGGGCGATCGCGTGGTACGTGCGTTGATCGATTCGCGGGAGGACACCATTACGGTGGACAGCGTCATGAGCGCTCCCACCATGGTCATCTTCGACGACGATAACACCATCCTCAAGAAGCTCACCTTCGACCAGCCGACGGCGCAGCTGGCCCGGCAGCTGGAGCAGGATCCCGACCTCTGGAACCGGCAGTGGATCATCGAGCAGCTCGGGGCCCGTCCTGCCGACAAGGCGGCAGGCGCGGCGCTGGCCAGGGCCGCCCTCCAGGCCGACTACTACCTCACGCGCGCTGGAGCCGCGGCGGCGCTCGATTCATTCCCGGCGAGCGTCGCGCTCAAGCCGCTGACGGCAGCGCTCAAGGACACTTCCTCGGCGGTGCGGGGTGCCGCCTTTGCCGCGCTTGCCGGGCTCAAGGGAGCCGGCCGCGACGTCATCAAGCTGGCAAGCACTGCATGGAAGAATGACCCGAGCTACCAGGTCCGCGCAGCGGCGCTCGAGGCGCTGATCGTGGCTGACTCAGCCCATCGCGCGGAGCATATCAAGGCGGGGCTCCGGACCCCGTCGTACCAGGACGAAATCCAGAATTCGGCGCTGTCGGCGATGGTGCGCTTCCCCGGTGCGGTGCCGGCAACCGAGATCGAGCCGCTCCTGGGCCAGCAGCAGCTGCCGTCGTACCTGCTCGCGGCCCTGGCGCGCCAGGGCGACAGCACTGCCATGGGCATCCTGGTGCGGCACGTGGACGACGATCGCGGCTGGGTGCGGGAGTGGGTGCTCAATTCCTTCCAGAATGCCATGCCGCCGCAGGTGGCAGCGCGGGCGCTTGCGCCCATCGCGGCAAACCTGAAACATGAAGATGCCAGGAAGGCCGTGAGCGAGTTGCTGTCGCGGCCATCCCAGAAGCCCGGGCGCTGAGAATCACGAAAGCACGAAAACCACGAAAACACGAAAGAGGTCGCGGGTCACGGGTCCCGGGTCATGAGTCTCATGACTCATGACTCATGACTCACGACTCGTTCGTGCTTTCGTGACTATGAAGCTGTGCGAGCGGGTCGGAGCCTCTCTGCCGTGTCGCGAAGTGCCGCCGCCGCCAGTTCCGGATCATCGGTTCGCGGGACCGTCACCACCCGTGGCACGCCGCTCAGCCGCCTGAGCGCCTGGGCGTTGGTGCCGGTTGAGGGATCGGCGGCGGGTGGGGGCGTGAGAATGGTATCCACCACCGGTACCGCCGCGAGCTCCAGCGCGCCGAGGGTGAGCAAGGCATGGTTGAGCGTGCCGAGCCGGTCACTGCCCACGAGGATGGCGCGCGCCTCAAGGGCTTGGGCCACATCCACCAGGCACCACTCCCAGGTAAACGGCGACAGCAGACCGCTCGCCCCCTCCAGCAACAGGATGTCGCACCGTTCGGCGTAGCGCTCCACCGACAGCAGCGCATCATCAAAGTCGAGGCTGACACCGCGGCGCTCGGCCGCCAGCACTGGCGCCATGTCATCGGGGAAGCGATAGAGTGCCTCCACGGGGGCATCCTGACCGGTAGCCCGCGCGAGGATGACGCCATCTTCACGCTCACGCGCGTCATCCCGGCATCCGGTCTCGACCAGCTTCAGCGCGCGCACCGATGCGCCGGCGGCGACGAGCGCGCGGGCGAGCGCCGCCGTCACCCAGGTCTTCCCGACATCCGAGTCGGTGCCGGTTACCACGACGATGTTGCTGCGGCGTGTCTCGCTCATGAGGCCACACCGGCCAGCTCGGCGCAGCCGGCTGCCACCGCGTCTACCAGCATGTCGAGTTCCGGCTGCGTGATGGTGAGTTGCGGGACCACCATGACGACCCCGTCGACCGGCAGGACGAAGACCCCGCGCGACCGCGCCAGCTGGCACACCTCGCGGGCACGCGCATGGGCCGAATGTGCCTTTCCATCCGGCTCGAGTTCGACGCCCGCAACCAGCCCATACTGGCGGATCTCGGCCACGGTGGGCACATCCCGCAACTGCTCGAGCGCGGTATCGAGATGCTCGACCCGGCCGGGCAGCCGTTCCAGCAGTCCCGTGCGATCAAAGACGTCCAGCGTGGCCAGGGCGGCGCTCGATGCGAGCTGGTTGCCACTGAAGGTGTAGCCGTGGGCAAAGAGCCGTCCCTCGTCCCGGCGGTCGATGAAGCGATCATGGATGCGCTCGGTCGCGAGCGTGACGCCCATGGGGAGGTAGCCGCCGGTCAAGCCGTTCGAGAGGCAGAGCAGATCCGGCGCAATCCCTTCCTTGTCACATGCGAACATCGCACCGGAGCGGCCAAAGCCGATGGCGGTCTCATCCGCAATCAGGAAAGTGCCTGCCCGGCTTGCGGCCTCGCGCACCTCGGCCACGAAGCCGGAAGGCTGGACCTGCGCGCCGGCCGCGATCTGGACCCCGGGCTCGAGGACCGCGGCGGCAAGGCGGTGCCCTTCGCGTTCGAGAAGCTCGAGGAACTGCGCCGGGGATCCGGCCTGGATGAGCGTGCTGTCGGGGTGTGGCATCATGGTGTGTGATGCGCCCATGAGCCCGAGGAAGTCGGTCCGCGCGTGATCCGACGTGTCGCTGCTCTGCCGCCAGAATTCCCCTGCCATCTGGAGCGCAGAACGCACCGCGGTCGAGCCATCATCGGTGAAGAAGACCCGGGTGAGCCCGTCGGGCGCGCGCTCTGCGAGCCGGTGCGCCAGTGTCACTGCCGGGACGTTGGCATGGCCATGAAAAGTGGAATGCGCAATGCGGATCAGCTGCTCCCGGATCGCTTCATCGATCTCCGGGCGTGAGTGGCCCAGCAGGTTGCACCAGCGGGAACTGACACCATCGAGATAACGGCGTCCGTTGATGTCCACCAGGTAGTGCCCGTCGCCGGACACGATCAGCAGGGGATCCGACTCCCGGTATGTGCCCTGCTGGGTGAAGGGATGCCAGCAATGGGCATCGTCCCACTGGAGGAGCGCCTCTCTCGGCGGCTCCGCGGCTGGACGGCTCGGCGGCAGGAACTCTTCCGCGCGCGGCTGCTCTTCGAGCCGGTTGGAGAGTTGATGCTCGGTCCCCTCGCTCGGCCCCTCGCGCTCCTCGCGGCCCACATTCTCTTCGTGCCCAGTCCGCCCGGATTCTTGTCTGTCCATCCATCCGCCTCTTCGCCCTGCTCGCCTTGTCCGCCTTGCCCGCCTTGTCCGCCCTGTCCGTCTGTCCGTCTGTCCGTCTGAGACTATACCCGACCGGTGGTCCCGACAAGCACGCTCTTGCGTTGCCGTCCCGCGTAGTGCGACCTTGAGCGCGGTCCCGGGGGCGTAGCTCAGCTGGTAGAGCATGCGGCTTTTAACCGCCAGGTCGTGGGTTCGAGTCCCACCGCCCCCATGCAAGACGGGCAAGACGGGCAGGACGGGCAGGACGGGCAGGAAGGGCAGGGTGGTCGCGGGTCGCCTGACGCCCTCGCCTGATCGCAGGTCGCGAGTACATTTCTCTCATGAACATATCCCAACATTCCAGTGCCGTCTTCCGCGAGTGGCCGCGGGCCTCGCGCCATCAGGCCTTGCGCCATGATGTGCGAACGCAGGCCAGTTACCTGCCCGTCCTGCCCGCCTTGTCCGCCCTGTCCGTCTGTCCGTCTGTCCGTCTG
>DASSOW010000303.1:0-11203 GCA_035700175.1 Gemmatimonadales bacterium
GTTCGACACCATGCGCATGTGGCTTCGCGGCCTCTCGCATGAGCTGGCGATTCGCCGGGCGGTCGGTGCGACGAGACGACGGATCGCGTGGTGGGTGCTGGCGCGTGCCGCCGGCGCGGGCATCGCCGGCACGGCGCTCGGCATCTTTCTCTATCTGAGCGTGATGATGCCAGCCGTGACCGAATTGATGAATGGCGTGCCGGTGTGGGATGGCCGAGTGGCCCTGGGCTCTGCTGAGTTGCTGGTGGCGGCGATGATGGCCGGTGCTGCGGTGCCGCTGGTTCGGATGCTGAGGGAGCCGGTGGCGGGAGGGTTGGGGTAGGGCTGGGAAGGCGTCTCCATTCGTCACCCCGACGAAAGTCGGGGTCCAGAGCGCGATGGTTGTACCACAAGCCGTGGTCGATCGGACATCCGCGCCGATTCGACCTGCATCGCCTTATCGCGATCAGCGCAGTGAATCGTACAAGTCGAGCCATGTCGGGTTCATGCGCTCGATGATGTCCAGCTTCCAGACACGCTTCCATTCCTTGATCTGTTTCTCACGGCGAATCGCTGCCCGCATCGTTGCGTGCGGCTCATACCAGACGAGGCGTGTCACGCTGTAGCGCGCGGTGAATCCCTTGAAGGTGTGGTTGCGATGTTGCCAGACGCGCTGAAGCAGGTTGGATGTGACACTAGGTATAGCGTGCCATTGCGGCCGCTTGCGAGGATGTACACGCATGGCTGCTTTTCGGGCATGCCGAACATTGCCCTTGCGCCAGGTCTCAGGTATCAAATTGGCCTATCATCCAGAAGACGCAGGCAATGGGATGGCGTCGTTGTCCTGGAAGGACCTCGCTCACGACTCGCATCGCTCTCTAGACCCCGACGTTCGTCGGGGTGACGGCAGGGATGATCTCCAGCGCCCTCGTCCCTCGTCCCTCGTCCCTGCGCCCTACGCCTTCCGCCCCACCACCACCATCGCCCCCACCAGCAGCCCCGCCGCGATGAACCACGGCGCACCCGGCAGCACGAGTCCCTGCCAGCGACCGATCACCAGTGAAAACACATTATTGAATAGCGATGGGGCGATGATGCCGGCCATGCCGGCGAGGCTCGCGATGGCGCCCTGCAAGCGTCCCTGCTCATTATCGGCCACCAGGCCGGTCATGATGCCCTGCATGGCAGGGAAAGTGAGGCCAAAGAGCGCCGAAAACGGGATCGCGTACAGGAAGAGCGTCGAGGTGGGCGCGAGACCCAGGATCAGGAAGCAGATGACGCCGAAGGTGAAGCCCAGCATCATGGTGCTGCGCTCGCCCAGCCGGCGCACCGCCGGCCGCACCAGTCCCGCCTGCACGATCATCGACGCGACTCCGATGACCGCGAACACCATGCCGACCGTGCGCGCATTCCAGTGAAAGCGGTAATCGCTGTAGATCACGAAGAGCGACTGAAACGAATCGTGCGCCAGCCGGTAGAGAAAGACGGCAATGCCAAATCCGAGCAGCATCGTCCCATGCCGCCGCAGCATGCCCAGCGCGCCCACCGGATTGGCTCGGCGCCAGTCGAGGCGAGAACGGCGATTCGCGCCGAGTGATTCCGGCAGGACGAAATAACCGTAGGCCGTGCCCAGGAGACTCAGCCCGCCCGCGACCCAGAACGGCATGCGAAGACTGATCGATCCCAGCATCCCGCCCACCGCCGGTCCGATGATGAACCCGAGCCCGAAGGCCGCACCAAGGAGCCCGTACCTGGCGGCGCGCTGCTCCTTGGGCGTCACGTCGGCAATGTAGGCGAAGGCGGTGGCGTAGCTGGATGAGGTGATGCCCGAGATCACGCGCCCGACCAGCAGCCAGCCCAGGGTGGGCGCCGCGGCCATGAGGAAGTAGTCGAGCCCCAGTCCCAGCGTGGAGATGAGGATCACCGGCCGCCGGCCGAAGCGATCCGAGATGGCGCCAAGGAGCGGGGCAAAGACGAACTGCATCGCAGCCCACGTCGTCTCGAACAGCCCGAAGATCGTCGCCGCGCTCGCCGTGTTGCCGCCCTTGAAGGCGATGATCAGCTTGGGCAGCACCGGCACGATGATGCCCAGCGCCAGCATGTCGAGCAGGACGGTGATGAAGATGAAAATGAAGGCGGGAAGACGGGAAGACGGGAGGTCGGGAAGCTGTGGCGCGCTGGTCGTCATGGGGCGGGAAGGATGGGCAGGGCGGGCGCGATGGGCAAGGCGAGCAGGGCTAGCAAGGCGGGCAGGGCGAGCAAGGCGAGCAGGTGGTCGAGGTTCGAGGGCATGGAAGCTCGGCCTCTTTCGTCACTCCAGCGAAAGCTTGCGTCCATGAGGGCTTCAGGCATGGTGAATCACACCGGATGAGCCCCCATGGATTCCCGCTTGCGCGGGAATGACGAATCGGAAAGCTCCTGCCATCCTGCTCGCCCAGCTCGCCTTGCCAGCCTGCTCGCCCTGCTCGCCCTGCTCGCCCTGTTACCGGTGCTTCTCCCTGAACCTCCTGACCCGTGTCTCGTTGCCGCAGTCACCCGAGGAACACCAGCGCCGGCTGTGGTTCTTGCTGCGGTCGACGAAGAGCCAGCCGCAGGGATCGTTGGCGCATTGCCTGACCCGGGCAAGGTCGGGCGAGCGGAGCAGGTCTACGGCGGCCAGCACCAGCGGCCAGACCGGCGCCAGCAGGTCGTCGCTTCCGATGAACGTCAGCTCGAGGCCGTCGGTCCACCCGGGTTCCGCGTGCCGCAGGGCGGCGACTCGTGCCGCATGCAGCGCCGCCAGGTCGGCGCGCGCCGGCCGTCGCCCGCGCGCGACGTCGGTGAATATCCGATAGATCAATTCGCGCGTGGTGATGGCCTGCGCAAGCGACGCGCGCGCCGATTCCGGCGCCGCGGCTGCCTGGCGCCGCAGTCGCGCGAGTTGCGCCGGCCGCAGGACCTTGGCTTCACGCGCCCAGTCGAGCAGGTCCGCGTAAGCGTGGAATCGCTCGATGCCATCCGGGCCGGCGTGCCACCCCACGGTGTTGGTGAAGTCGAGCGCCGGATGCCCCGCGATCAGGTCATTCGCACTGGTGTCGGTCATGGCCTGCAATCTACCGTCACTGTCCAATCCAATAGCTGACCTTGGCCTGCAGGGCGTTGGTTGCCGGCGCATCCAGCAGCGTGCTGACGTCGTGCCCCAGGGAAAATGCGGCCGGATCGTCTGCCTCCCGCGCGTGCGTCCACACGAGGAACAGCGTCGAGCCTGGGAGGAACTCCCACCGGAGCACCGCGTTGACATGCAGCTCGCGATCCGAAAAGTCGGCGGCTGAGACGAAGATGGCCTGTGTGTCGCCCAGCGCCCTGACCCGGTCGCCAGGATCGCTGGCACGCGGCGCCACTACCTCCTTCGGGGCATCGTACCAGCCGTCGCTCAGGAAGAGCTGGCCATAGAGCTGGACCGTGAGGTGCGCCGAGAAGGCGTAGGTGCCGCGCGCGGTGAGCGAGGCGGTGGTCTGGTGCAGCCGGCCAAGCAGATAGTGAGGTACGCCTGCCTGATCCATCGGCGTCCCAACGTACTGCCAGCCCTCGCGCGTGAAGCCGATCATCGGCGTGAGCCCAAGCTGGAGCCGGTCAGTGATGAACGCGGTGATGCCTGACGACACCTCCCACCGATGGGAGCGCGTTGCCGCCTCCCGCTCCGCCGTAACATCGAGCGTCGCCTGCCATCGGGTGCGCGAGTCGCTGTGGGCAGTGAGTTCAACGCGATCCCTCGGCGGAAGACGGAATGCCGGACCGCCACGGAGTACCTCCGGGTCGTCCGCGCCAAATTCGTGGTCCCATGCCAGCGTGCCGCCCCAGTAATTCCGGAACTCCAGTTCGCCCGTGAGGTTGGCGACGCCGGAGCGGCGCAGGCCGCCGAGGGTCCAGCCGGCGCCCAGCTGGCTGGAGCCAATGGACCATCGCCGGATCCGGTGCCCCGGGCGATAGCGAAGCCAGGTCCACGAGCCGGTCACCAGCAGCCAGTCGGCATTGCGCTGGAAGCCGGCGTCGTTGCTCTCGAAGCCGCGGGTCACCAGCCGAGCCGCGACGCCGCTCTTGAGACTTCCGTGCGTGCGTGTGGCCTCCACCTGCGCGGCCATGCCGCTCATCGAGGTCGCGGGCACCAGCGAATCGGGAAGGACCCCAACCGAGTCGGGTCGCGCATAGCCGTGGCGCCGCTCGAGCTCCTGGATCATGGGCGCGCTGCCATCGACTCGGCTGCCCAGCACCGAACCGGTCAGCTCCCAGGCATCGTCACCGAAGCGGGTGCGTCCGTCGAGCCCGGCCAGGACCGCGTTCTGCGCCAGCCGCTCGCTCGCGCCGTCATGCATCCCGAAGCGGGTGATCCACGTCCCGATTGCTCCGAGCGCGGAACGGCCATCTCCCGATTCGTGCGTGACGCGGGCCGCCGTAGCCTGGGTGACTGGATCCGCCTGCCGGCTGAAGGGCTGGCCGCCCGCCGCAACCCCATGACTGGCGACGTCATCGGTCCACGCGTTCAGGAGCGCCGCAGACCACCCACCCGTCGTGCGAGCGCTCATCCGGAATGCACCCAGGACGCTGGACGCACCCGGGCGGCTGCACTCGGCTCCAGCCGGACACGCGTCGGAGGTCGTGCGACCGATGCGCCGGGAGTAGAAGGGGCTCTCCTGGTCGAAGGTGGTACCACGCGAGTGATAGACGAGCGGCGCGCCGAACTGGAAACTCTGGGCGCTTTCCAGAAAGAGCGGACGCTGCTCGGGAAAGAACGTCTCGAAGGTGGTGAGGTTCACCTGCGAGGGATCAGCTTCCACCTGCCCGAAGTCCGGGTGCAGGGAGAGCGCTGCCACCGCGGACGGTGACAGGCGATAGCGCAGGTCGGCGCCGGCGGCAGCGCGGGTTTCCGTCGAAGCCGGGGTGCGGCTGCCGCTGACGGCTACATAGGGCAGCGCGTCGAACGGCGCGTGGCCGGGCGGGACCACAATGCCATCGAGCTGGTTGAAGTGCGACACGATGCCGGCGACGCTCGGCAATCGAGGCGACCAGTTGGAGCTCTCGCCCCGGTGCGGGGTGTAGCGATAGACGTTGATTCCCCAGGTGAGTGGCGTGCCGGGAGCGCCCGCTCCCAGGGCCAGCTGCGAGTAGGGAATGCGGAACTCCGCACTCCAGCCCGCGCTGTCCACCGTGCTGGCGCCCTGCCAGACACCGTTCCACGCGGCGTCGTAATCCACGTCGTCATACCAGAGGCCATCCACCTGCACCGCGCGGGGATTGAGGCCGAAGCTGAAGCCCGAGCGCCGGTCATGCCGCGTGTCCAGCTCTACAAAGACCCAGTCGGAAGTTGTTTCGTCGTCGCGCCGGGGATAGGGCGCGAGAATGGAATCGGGCGCCGGATCCCAGAGCCGGACGCCGACATAGATCGCGTCGTCGTCAAAAAGGACGCGCGTCACCGTCGGAAGCGAGGCGATGGCGCCGGGCGCCGGAGAGCTCATGACCGACGCGGTGAAGGGCGCCGCCCTGCACCAGGCCGGGTCGTCGAGGCGACCGTCGAGCGTCGGCGCGGCATTCCCGGCACGACTCGCGTGGGCGGTGCGAACCCGCAGTGCCGCAATGGCAGCGCTGCTGTCGGCCTCGGCCGGACGCTGCCAGCAGGAGTCCGGCCGCGCGCTGGCCGGGGCGATGAAGTGCGCAAGGAGGAGCAGGGAAAGAACGGCCCGCATGCCGGAGTCTCCGTAATGAGTCAAAGCTATTTTGACTATTACGACGGCGAGGGCGGGAGTCAAGGGGAGTCGGGAGGGCGCGGCGAACACGGCGAGCACGGCGCGCAGGTGGTCCCGAGGCCCCGGGTCCTCCCAGACGTGCTCGCCCCGCTCGCCCTGCTCGCCCTGCCATCTTGCCCATCTGGCCCATCCTGCCCATCTCGCCCATCTTGCCCTCATGCCCCTTGACGACCTTCTCCGCCGGGCCCAGGGCAACGACCCGGCCGCGCGGGATGAACTCTTCGCCGTGCTGTACGACGAACTTCACCGGCTGGCCGAGCGGCACCTGCGCCGTGGCGGCGGCGGGCTCACCCTGGGCGCCACCACGCTGGTGCATGAGGCGTGGCTCAGCATGGCCGGCGCCGGCGCCGACTATCCCGACCAGGCCCGCTTCTTCGGCTACGCCTCGCGTGCCATGCGCGGATTGATCATCGACTTCGCCCGGCGGCGCCGGGCGCGGAAGCGGGGGCGCGATGTCGAGATCACGCTGGTCGGCGACGAAGCCCCACCACCCGAAGCCGATGCGGGCGTGGACCTGGAAGCGCTGGGTGACGCACTCGACGATTTGGGCAGGCTCGATCCAGCACTCGCCGAGCTGGTCGACATGCACTTCTTCAGCGGATTCACCTTTGGCGAGATCGCCCGCTTCCGTGGCGTCTCGGAGCGGACCGTGCAACGGGGCTGGCAGAAGGCGCGGATGCTGCTGCGGGAGACGTTGCGGGAGGAGGGAAGGGTGATGCTTGATCGCTGAGCGCTAGGCGCTCAGCGCTCAGCGCTGAGCCACCGTCGCCAATACCCTTTTCGCTCCATCAATCACCGTACTCAGCGAGTCCACGTGTCCCTCGTTCCGCGCAATCCGGAGCGTGTGGGTGGCGAGTGAATCGGCGGCGGCGAGGTCGCCACTCGCGAGCGCCATCCTGGCCGCATCGAGCACCCGCTGGGCAAAGTAGGACGTGCTGCGGCCCTTTTCCGGGAACCCCCTGCTCACCAGCACCGCCATGTAGCGCTTCAGCGCAGGAGCGTGATCGCCGTGCGCAAACTGGAGCCGAGCGGCGAGGAGCGCGGTGTTCCAGTGGGTGGAATCGGGCGCGAGACGCTGGAGCCGGTCGAGGTAGCCGTCAGCTTCGCTGAGTGATCCCTTCTCGATCGTCAGCTTCGTCAGGTCTTCCAGCGCACGCTCCTGGTAGGGCTGGTCCTCCTGCCGTTCGGTTTCCGCGAGCGCGGTGCGGAGCACCTGCACTGCGTGCGCCGGCTGCCCCAGTTCGCCGGCCAGTTCACCATCGAGCAGGGTCATGTAGAGCGGATGGCGGTTCTCCGGGCCCATCCCCTCCGAGAGCAGCTCCGCGAGCTTCAAGGCGGAGTCGGCGGCGCGCGGCTCGCCCAGACGCGCGAGCAGGGCGCCCTCATTGTACTGCTCCACCAGCGTAGTCAGCGTGTGCAACCGGCCGGTGCGGGCGAGCAGTCCGAGCATTTCGCGCGTGACCTCGAGCGACTGGCGGATCTGGTCGTCGTCATGGAGCGCGCGGGCCAGCTCGTTGATGGCGCTCAGGTGCGAGAACGACAGCGTGTCGCCCGCAAGCGCGCCGAGGGCCACGGCGCGACGCGCTCGGCTGAGGGCGACATCGGTATGTCCGAGGAGCCGCTCCAGCGCCGACTCGCCGCGCAGGCACTGCACTTCGGCGTCGCGGGCGGGCGCGCCGGCGCGGGCGAGGTAACGTCGGCCCCGCAGCAGGTACGTGCGCGCCAGCGTGGCCCGGCCGTCGTCGGCCGCACTCTTCCCCAGACGACAACTGGAATAGGCCGCCAGCGCGTAGTCGCCGGCGCCGACCGCCAGCTCCTCGGCGCGCGTCAGTAGCGGCAGCTCATGCTGGCGGTCGTGCAGGGTGAAGTACTGGTCGGACAGCTCATTCAGCATGCGCGCCTGGAAGCGCGGGTCCCGCGCAAAATCCTGCTCCAGCAGCAGGCGCGCCTGTTCCAGCAGCTCCTGCATGGTGAAGGAGCGGCCGGTGGGTGCGATGGTCTGGAGCAGCGACTCCATGAACCTGCTCGATGCCGTCGCCTGCTGCTGCTGGAAGAGCGCATTGTCGCGCTCGATGCGCGCCATGTCGCGCTGGTGCCGGGCTTCCAGCATCTGGCGGGTGGTGATCAGCGTTGCTGCGATCAGGGTGAGGAGCACCAGCGCCGCCGCCAGCACCGATCCCTTGTTGCGGCGGACAAATTTGCCGGTGCGATACGCCAGCGAGTGGGGCCGGGCGCTGACCGGCTCCTCGCGGAGATAGCGCCGGAGATCATCGCCCAGCGCTGCGACCGACTGGTAGCGTTCCGCCGGCTTCTTTCGCATCGCCTTGGCGAGGATGTTGTCGAGGTCGCCCAGGCCCAGCCGCCGTGGCTCGTCATCCAGCACGGCGCGGATTGCCTCGGCGGGGGTGCGAGCGGTCTCGCCGGTGGGGTGGCGCCCCGACAGGAGGAGATAGAGCAGGACGCCCAGCGCATAGACGTCGGTGGCGGTGGTAAGTGGCTCGTCGCGCACCTGCTCCGGCGCGGCGTAGCGCGGCGTCAGGTGGCGGCCATCGAGCGTGACCAGGGAGTGCTCGCCGGTGTGCTCGTTGCTCAGGAGCTTGGCGATGCCGAAGTCGAGCAGCTTCACGCTGCCGTCGTGGGTCACCAGGATATTCGATGGCTTGAGGTCACGATGGACCACGAGGTGCGCGTGCGCATGCCCCACGGCGGCGAGCACCTGGAGGAAAAGCTCGATGCGCGCGATGCGCGAGAGCGCATGCTCGCGGGCGTAGTCGTCGATGGGAACGCCATCCACCCGCTCCAGCACCAGGTAGGGCTGGCCGGCCGCCGCGACGCCGGCATCGAGCAGGCGAGCAATGTTGGGATGGGTGAGCCGGGCGAGGACCGAGCCCTCGCGCCGGAACCGCTCCTGCCCGCTCGGGGAAAGCAGGGCGAGGTTGAGGATCTTGACCGCGGCTTCGCCTTCGTAATTGCCGTCGGCGCGGCGCGCGAGCCAGACCGTGCCCATCCCGCCCTGGCCCAGCGAGTGTTCCAGGCGCCAGGGCCCGAGCTGCATGCCGGCGAGCGATGCGTGGAGTGGCGCCGAAAGGAAGCCGAGGCGGTCGGCGTCGGTGTCGGCGTCGAGCAGGGCACGCAGGTGCTGGGCGCGCTCAGGTGACTCGCGCGCGAGCGCCTCAAGCCAGCCGTCGCGCTGCTCAGGCGGCAGGTCGAGCAGGGTGTCCAGCAGGGGCTCGAGCGTCGCCCACTGGTCGGGGTTCATGGGATATCAGGATGGGCGGGATGGGCGGGATGGGCAAGATGGACGCGGGACGCGGGTCGCGGGTCGCGTCGAGTGTCATTGCGAGGAGGCGAAGCCGACGAAGCAATCGGGTGGCCTGCGGATTGATGCCTGAGCGACCCGATTGCTTCGCCGCCTCCGGCGGCTCGCAATGACGCACCTGCTTGGCTTCGGCCCGCCCATACCGCCCATCCCGCCCTGCCATGACGCCTTTTTCCCGGAAATTCCGCTTTCAATAACTACGGGACAATCACGTTGGACCCCCACGGAAGGACCGGACCATGTACGCGATGCGCAGGCATGCAAGCCTTGGCATAGCCGCGGTTGCGGTAGTACTCGCGGCCTGCGGCGACAGCCAGGGCCCGCCGATCGATGCCGCAACGGACTCGCTGATCCAGGCAGTGCGCCAGCTGGCCCAGGAGAGGCAGATCACCCCGCTCGATGCCGCCCCCCGGGTGCGGCCGGCGCTGGTCAAGCTGGGCCAGGCGCTGGCGTTCGACAAGATCATGAGCGGCAATCACGACGTCTCCTGCATGACCTGCCACCTGCCCCAGTTCGCCACCGGCGACGGCCGGAGCCTTTCCATTGGTGTTGGTGGTACGGGGCTTGGTCCGGCGCGCGATGGCTCGGTGATCGGCCGTAATGCGCCCGCGGCATTCAACCTGACCGCCATCGGCCCGCTCTTCTTCGATGGCCGAGTGGAGAAGGTGGCCGGGGCCTTCCACACGCCGGCCGGCGCACAGCTCACCCCGGCGATGACTGGCGTGTTCGAGTTCGGCACGCTGTCGGCGCAGCCGCTCTTCCCCCTGCTGTCACGCGCGGAGATGCGAGGCGACAGTGGCAGCAACGAGCTGGCCAATTTCGCGGATAACGACAACACCGGCGCCTGGGGCGCGATCATGGCACGCCTCGGCGCCATCCCCGAGTATCGCCAGATGTTCGAGGATGCCTATCCCGGTGTCAGTTTCGACGACATGAACATTGCCTATGCGAGCAACGCCATCGGCGGGTTCCTTGCAGCCGACTTCGGCTCCAATGGCTCGCCCTGGGACAAGTTCCTCGATGGTGATGACCGCGCGCTGACGCTGACCGAGCTCAAGGGGGCGCAGAATTTCCTCAAGGCCAAGTGCTCGATCTGTCACAACGGGCCGGCGCTTACCGACAACAAGTTTCACAACGTGGCGGTGGCGCAGATCGGGCCGGGCAACGGCAACGGTACCGATGATTTCGGCCGCATGAACGTCACCGGCAATCCGGCCGACAAGTATGCGTTCCGCACGCCGGCGCTCCGCAACGTGGAACTCACGGCGCCCTACGGCCACGACGGCGCGTATACCGACCTCCGCGTCTTCGTGGATCACTACAGCGAATCGGACATGAAGCTCCGGAACTTCAGCGTCTCGTCGCTCGATCCCGACCTGCAGGGTACCTTGCAGGCGAATGCGGAAGACATCCTGGCGACGCGGGACACGCTGCTGAACGGCGTGGTCTTCACCGACGAGCAGGTGGACCAGGTGACGGCGTTCATGAAGGCGCTCACCGACCCCGCCGCGCGGGACCTGAGCCACACGGTGCCGGCGAAGGTGCCGAGTGGGCTGGGAGTGGACTGACAGGGCGAGCAGGGCGAGCAAGGCGAGCAGGATGGCGGGGCGAGCAGGTTTGGCGGGTGACTCGCGACCCGTGACCCGCGGCCACCTGCTCGCCCTGCTCGCCCTGTTCAGTTCTCCCCCTCAAACCTCCCCCACACCTGCTGCAGTGTGTAGCGGTTCCCCTTGGCCACCCAGATGTCCACCTCACGCTCTTCGGGGACGCGCCAGGGGTTGCTGAGGTGGGCGGCGAGAGTGACGGAGTCGTACCAGGGCGCCAGGTCCTCGCGCGTGCCGCCGATGACGATCAGCACCTTGCCTGGCTTCGATCCCGGCCCGAAAAACCAGTAGGAGCCCATCGGCGCCACTGACGGCGGCAGGCCGTACTTCCGTCCCAGGTGATCGTTGGCGCCGGCGCGTCCGTAGTTGGTTCCCAGGATCACGGCGTCATTCCGTTCGGCGGGCGGGAGCGAGTCGAACACGCGTGCCGTCGCCTTTACCTGGTCTTCCCAGCCGAGCATGTCGGCGTAGTCCTGCGGCAGGGCAATCACCTCGCCGGTGTTGGTCTCCTGCGTCACGCC
>DASSOW010000304.1:0-3969 GCA_035700175.1 Gemmatimonadales bacterium
ATGGGCGAGATGGGCGAGATGGGCGAGATGGGCGGGTGACGCCGTTTGGCATCGACATACCCATCACGCCAATCTGCTCCTGCCCATCTTGCCCATCCCGCCCATCCCGCCCCCCATGTCCCGCGCTTTCGTAAACGACGACGCGGCTGGCGAAGCGCAGCCGGAGCACCGCTACCCCCTCCCGCCGAGGGATGATCCGGCGTTTCCGCTGGCGGCGGCGCGGGCGCTGCTCGATGGCGCCAACGTGGGCGACTCGATCGGCGCCGAAGCGGCCACCGGGTACATCTTCGGATCACCGGAGCTGATCCCGCAGGTGGAACTCATCCTGGCTGACGCGCGGGAGCGGGGGGATGAGCGGATGGAGGTGCTGGCAGAGAGGTTTCTGAGGAGGGCGGGAGTGGCGGACGGGGCCCGAACCTAACTCGTCCGTCCTGTCCGTCCGGTCCGTCCCGTCCGCCTCCTCACTCCCCTGCCAGCTTCGCCATCGTCTCCTTCACCTGTTTCACCTGCGGCTGGAGGTCGGGGTCGGCATTCTTCCAGAGCGCGACAAACTGGCCGTAATAGTTGAGCGCCTTGGTCTTGTCGCCCCGTGATTCGTACAGCTCACCCAGGCGGCGCAGGGTGGAGGGCTGCCAGATGGCGTCCTCGACGCCGGTGTCGTCCGTGTTGGGCAGCGTGGCCGCCTGCTCGTAGTACTTGAGCGCCGAATCGGGAACACCGGCGCGGTCCCAGGCCTGCGCCACGAAGTGCCGCCCGCAGGGTGAGCAATGCGACGCACTCACGGCGCGGGTCGCCGCCAGCGCCGCGTCCTTCCAGCGTCCTTCTGCACCGGCCACCAGGGCATCCCACCTGGGCTCCTGCCAGGGCCTCCGCTCTGCCTCGGGCACCGCTCGTTCCCACTCGGCGCGCAGGCGCCTGACTTCTGTCGCCCGGCCGAGAGACACCTGCAATTCTGCCAGGCCCATGAAGGGACGGTCCTGGCCACGCAGCGAGGTGAACAGCGGCGTCCGCTGCAGCGAATCGAGCAGGGAAACGCCGCGCGCCGTCTGGCCGCGCTGGATGAGATCATGGCCCGGGCGCGCCAGGAGCAGACCTGCCGCGAGCGACGAATCTCCTTCCGCGAGCAGGCGCGTCGCCAGCTCGCTGAACAGGGCATCCTCCTCGCGAAGCTGTCCGTGGACTTCGAGCACGTTGGAGAGATACAGCTGCACGGCGCGAGGCGGCTGGTCACCCGTCGCAGCCGGGCGCAGGAGCGAGTCCATCTTGTCATACTCGCGCTTGACCGAGGCGGCGACGGCCTGATTCACCCGGGTGATCGTTGCGTTCGGCGCCCTGGCCTTCAGCTCCTCCAGAACCGTATCAACGGCGGCATACTTCCCCTGCGACAGCAGCGACTGGTTCAGGTTGTCATACATGGTGAGCGACGGCTGGTGCCGCATGCCGCGCCGCAGGATCGCCTCGGCGCTGGCAAACTCACCTATGGTGTTGTAGATCAGCCCCAGGTTGTTGATCGCCACCGGGTTGAGCGAGTCGAGGTCGAGCGCGCGCTGGTACGACCGGATCACTTCGTCGGGCTTGTACTGCACATTGGAGTAGTAGTACGCCTCGGTCAGCGCCCGCTCCATCGGCGGCAGCCGGTCACGATGGCGGAAGGCTGCCGAGGCGGCGTCGCGCTGCTGGGTCGCACTGCCGGCCATGTTGTTGATCACCACCGCGAGCTTGCGCCACGCCATGGCAAAGCTGGTGTCGGTCTGCACCGCCCGCACCAGCAGGTCCCGCGCGGTCGGGTAATCGTTCACGTCGAACGCGCGTTGCGCCCGGGAATAGAGTTCCAGCGCCGGCAGCGATGCCGTGGTCACCTGCTCCAGCGGGTCGCTCGAGCGGATGGTGCGCAGTGACTCGCCGATCTTCTGGCGTAGCGACTTGGAGAGCCGGTTGAGCGCGGGAATGAGGTCGGCATCGCTCTCGGCAGTCTCCCGCACCGGCGCGAGCGTCGTTCCATCCACCGACACCAGCCGGGCGGTGAGCACGTAACCCGTACCGAGCGACGAAACGTCACCCGAGACGACCGCCTTGGCGTTGGCGCGCCGGGCCACGTCACGCGCCAGCGTCTCGGTCAGCGCCGTGCCCGGCTGCTGCCCCATCCGCTGCAGCGTCTGCCCGATTTCCTGCTGGTTCACCAGGCGCACGGCACTCGACTGGCCCAGGTCTACCCGCAGCGCCTCGGACAGCGAGGTCGAGAGGGTTGAGTCGGCGGTGTGATTCTCGAAATCGGCCAGCACCAGCCGGTCTTCGTTGCTCAGGGTGCCGGCGCTGAGCAGCGTGGCACCAGGGCCGATGCCGAAGTGGCGCGAGACGCCGTAACCAACGGTGGCCAGCAGCAGCGCGCCAAGCGCAAGCCCGCCGCCCCAGAGCGCACGGCGCCAGGTGAACCACTGCTGGTGTGCCGGCTCCGGCTCGTAGCGGAACGCGCCGGTCGCCTTGAGGATGGCGCGTTTCCGCTCCAGCCGCCCGGTGTAGAGCATGATCGGGAAGCCCGCGAGCATGCAGACGAGCGCGCCGATCCAGACCCAGTCGGCCAGGTCGAGCATTCGCGTGAGCAGGAAGGCAATGCCGGTGACGGCGACGGTCGCGAGCCCGAACAGCAGCGCGACCCTCGCCGGATGCGCGCGCCGCGCCGAGCGCTCGGCGGCAACGCGGACGGCAGGAACCGGTGCCGTGGGCACCGAGGGCGTGCCACCCGACGGCGTCGTCGCAATCTCCAGCTGCTCGCCCAGTTCCGCGGCGCTCTGCCAGCGGTCGGCAGGATGCTTGGCGAGGCAGCGCATCACGATCTGCGAGATGTCGGGCGGAATGGTCTGGCGGTACGCGCTCACCGGCTCCGGCGCCTGGGTCACGTGCGCGGCGAGCATCCCCTGCGGCGTCGGCGCCATGAAGGGCGGGCGGCCGCAGAGCATTTCATAGGCAACGACGCCCAACGCGTAGATGTCGGCGCGGTGATCGAGGTTGGGATCGGCGGCGGCCTGCTCCGGCGCCATGTACGTGGGCGTGCCGATGGTGACGCCACCGGTGGTGAGCCCCATGGTCCGGTTGGTGGACGCGCTCACCGCCTTGGCCACGCCGAAATCAGTGACCAGCGCGTGACGTCCCGCCAGCATGATGTTGTCCGGCTTGATGTCGCGGTGCACCACGCCGCGGCCGTGGGCGTACGCCAGCGCATCGGCAACATCCCGGAGGATACGGACGGCCTCGCCCACCGGCAGCGCGCCGGTTCGCGCCAGGCGGGAGGCCAGCGACTCGCCGTCGATGTACGGCATGACGTAGTAGAGGAGCCCGTCGGCGATACCGGCGCTCAGCACCGGCACCACATGGGGATGCTGCAGCGACGCGGCGACCTTGATCTCGCGCTCGAACCGATCGGCGGGAATGCCTTCGGCGGCCTCGGGCGGCAGCAGCTTGATGACCACGCGCCGACCCAGCCGGACTTCCTCGGCCAGGAACACATGGCTCATCCCGCCGCCGCCGAGTTCCCGTTCGATGCGGAACCCGTCGCCGAGCGCTGCCTGCAGCCGTTCGAGAAGCTCAGCCATGGGGAGGCCTGGATGGGTGGTGGGAATGAAGATAGACGGCTGGACGGCTGGACGGCTAGAGAGGCGGACAGGCGGACAGACGGACGGCGAAGGGCACGAAACACGGGACGAGCTGTCACCCTGAGCGCAGCGAAGGGGCCGGAGCACCGGCCGGGTTCCGCCCCTTCGCTCGCGCTGCTCGCTCAGGGTGACAGTCGAGCGTCGACCGTTGACCGTTGACCGTTGACTATCTTCCCCTATGACCCATGAACGTGTCCTCATCGCCGGCGCCGGCCCGATCGGGCTGGCCTGCGGCATCTCGGCCCAGCGCCGCGGGCTTGATCCGCTCATCGTTGATGCCGGCGCCATCGCCAACTCGATTTTCCACTACCCCATCGGG
>DASSOW010000305.1:0-7243 GCA_035700175.1 Gemmatimonadales bacterium
CTCGGCACTCACGTAGGCTCGGGACCCGTCGCTGGAGAACACCACATCACGCGGCCGCTTGCCGACCGGGACGCGGGTCACTTCCGCCCCTGTTTCTGCATCGAGGACTGTCACGATATTGTCAGACTCGCTCGTCACCCAGACCGTCTTTCCGTCAGGCGGCACCGCTACACCCTCTGGTTCGCGTCCCACTGGCACGGTGCGCAGCACCGTACCGGCCGCGACATCTATGAATGACGCAGTGTTGGCGTCCTCGTTCGAGGTGTAGAGCCGGGTACCGTCCGGGTTCAGGTCAAAATTCTCCGGATCCGAGCCGCCAGGGAGGACCCGCCGAAGCTGTCGGGTCGCGATGTCCACCTCACCGATTCCATCCTTTGACTTGTCCACCTTGAGCTTGGCACACTCTGCATCCGGCATCGTCGGCGGGCAGCGCGGTGAGCCGCTGAGGGCCACGTATACCGTGCGGCCATCCGGACTGACGCGGACGCCCCGGGGACGGGTGCCGACGTCAACGCGCGCGACCACGCTATCGGTGGTCGCGTCAATGACGCTCAGCTGGCCGGAGCCCTCGTCAGAGACGAAAACGAGTGGGCGTGGCGAGCTCGACGTTTCGGACTGCGGCACCTGCTCTTTTGCGGCGCACGCGGCGAGGAGGGCCGAAATGAAAATGCAGCTTGAGAGCCGTAGCATGGCATCACTGCCTCTGGAGGAGGTCCTCCAACCGTATCACGGGAGGGGGAAGGGAGCAATGTTGCGCGGGGTCGAGGGTCGTGACTCGCGACCCGCGACCCGTGACCCGCGACCCGTGACCCGTGACCCGTGACCCGCGACCCGCGACCCGTGATCCGTGACCTGTGCCCCTCAAGCGTGACCACACTCACATTCGCGCACCGCTGCGCGCAGTATCATGAAATGGGAACACAGGTAACGCTGGCGTCATGGAGGAAATGCATCATGCGGAAACATTCCAATCAGACCGGTGCCCTGCTGGCCGGGCTCGGGCTCGGGGCCGCGCTCATGTACATGCTGGATCCCAAGCGCGGCGCTCGCCGGCGGGCGCTGATTCGGGATCAGGCTAACAGCGCCCTTCGAACAGGGCGACGTGAGTTCCGGCGCCGTACCGAGGATCTCAAGCATCGCGCGGGAGGCGCGATGGCTGAGTTGCGAGGACGCCTGCGGGAGCGCAACGACGGCAAGGTGGACGACGAGCAACTGGTCGAGCGGGTTCGCTCGGAGCTCGGACACAAGGTCTCTCACACGTCTGCGCTCGAGATCTCGGCGCAGGACGGCATCGTGACACTGGCCGGGTGGATTCCGCGCCAGGAGTTGCCCGATGCACTGGCGACCGCCCGGAAGGTGCGCGGGGTTGAGCAGGTGCGGGATGAGTTGCAGGTGAACCAGGAGGGCACGGGGCGTGAGGCGTGAGGCATGGGAGGTTCCTCGCCGCGTGTCCCTCGTAGCTTCCAAGGAGGACTTCATGGCACAGGTCAAGGATCCCGTGTGCGGGATGATGATCGATGACAGCCGTGCAGCGGCGACGTCGGATCATGAGGGCGAGCGCTATTACTTCTGCAGCCAGGAATGCAAGACGAAGTTTGACGACAACCCGAAGCGGTACACAGGGCGGGCATGACCCGCAGGGCGGGCAGTGGGTATCAGGAGTGCGCCACCCCCTGCTGAACGGGCCACGGGCGTGCAAGTGGACACTTCTCCACGCCCAGCCGGCGCATCTCGGCCGCAAACCGCGCGTCCGTCCAGAGTGGATCGAACAGCGGGTTGCAGCCAATGGCGCCGCCGCTTCTCAGGTATCGGCGCGCGCCTGACCCGCTTGCCAGCACTCGGACGAGCGGCACGCGATCGCCGAAGACCAGGTCCGCGAACTCATCTTCCGTTCCGTCCGCGAAGGCCTGGTCCGCCGAGCGGAGCCCCTGCCGTACCATCGCAGCGTCATCCCACCGACCGGCAGCGGCATAGGCAAATAGCAATGCCGTTCGCAGCCGCAGGTCACTCGGCTGCAACACCGTGCCGTGCTCAAGTGTCGTCACCGCGCTGTCGGCCTGCCCATCCAGCGCCTGGGCGAGGCCCAGTGTCCAGATCGCAAAGCCAAAGGTCGAGTCGAGCGCGAGTGCGCGCCGCGCCCCAACGCGCGCGTCCGCGAAACGCCTGTCGTACAGGAGTGCCGTGGCGACCGCGCTCGCCGGCGCTGCGGCCAGTGGGTCGAGAGCTGTCGCGCGGCGCAGATGGATCAGCGCTTCGTCGGTGTGGCCCAGGTTGAGCAGGCAGTAGCCTAGCCAGTGATGGGCGGTGACCGAGGAGGGATCAAGCGTCATCGCCATCTGGTACTCGCTGAGTGCCGCTCGCAGGTGCAATTCCGTCTCGAAGGCAAGGCCGAGGGCGAGATGCGCGTCTGACAGGGTGGAGTCGAGCGCCAGCGCGCGCTGGGCGCTCGACACCGCCAGCGGCATCGCCGAATCGGTCGGGTCGGCGACGTAGACTGGCAGGAGGCCGTACGCGAGCGCGAGTCCCGCGTGCGCCCGCGCGAAGCCGGGGTCCCGCCCCACAGCCTGCCGGAAAAAGGAAATGGCCCGGACGATGTTTCCCGCCCCGCGCTGCATCCAGTAGTAGCGACCCTTGAGGTAAAGATCGTACGCTTCCTGGTCCGCCGTGCCGCGCCGTGAACGGACCGCAACATTGCCGGTATCGTGCCTGCCCAGCAGCGGCGCGATGGCGGCGGCGATGCCGCGCGTGAGCTCGTCCTGCACCGTGAAGAGATTGCCAGCATGGCTGTCGAAGACGCTGTCCCAGAGGATCCGGTTGTCCCTGCTACGGATGAGTTGCGCACTGACCCTGAGCCGGTCGCCGGCGAGCTGCAGGCTGCCGGTTACCACGGCTTCGACGTTGAGTGAGCGGCCCATGGTGGGGGCTGAAGCCTTCCCGCCTTGCGCCGTCATGCTCGACGTGCGGCCCACCACTGCGAGGCCCGGCAATCGGCTGAGGGACGAGGAGAGCTCATCGGCCAGGCCGTCGCCCAGGTAATGCTGGTCCGCCGCGCCTCCCGCGCTCGTGAACGGCAGCACCGCTACCGAGTGAACGCCGCCGCCGCGCCCATCGTCGGCCGAGAGGTGTGATGGAATGATGGCGTGCCGAAGCGCTGGGATGCCAAGCGTGAGGCCGATCGCAGTGAGTACGACCACTGCGATCGCTACCGCCCGACGGGTGCGGGAGGGCACGCGCCTCGCCGGAAGCCTTGCCGCCACGGCATTCCGCTCGGCGCGCGGCTGCATGCGTTCAATGACGCCGCTGACGTCGTCCGCGGACAGTGGGCGTTCGGCCGGGTCCTTGGCCAGGCACGCTGTTACCAGCTCGTTCAGTGCTTCGGGAATGTCGGGCCGGTAGTGCGCGAGGGGCAGGGGGATCTCGGTGGCGTGCAGTTCGAGCATCTCGCCGGGAGTGCGGTTGCCGAACGGATGGCGTCCCGCAAGCATCTCGTACGCCACCAGCCCAAAGGCGTAGAGATCGGCGCGGAAGTCCACCACCGCGCCGGGCAGTGCCTGCTCGGGTGCCATGTACGCCGGCGTGCCGGGTGAGATGCCCGCGCCGGTCAGCGTATCGCCCGCGTCCGCCCCATGCTCGGCGATGAATCGTTCATCCGGCGAGGCTGGCTCTCGCGCCTGGTGCATGGCGCGCGCGATGCCGAAGTCGGCCACCACGGCGTGCCCCGCCGCAAGCAGGATGTTCGCCGGCTTCACGTCCCGGTGCACGACGCCGTGCGCGTGGGCGTAGCCGAGCGCGCTCGCAACTTCCCGCAGGATGCGCAAGGCGCTCTCCAGCGGCAGCGACCCTTCACGTGCCAGCCGTCCGCGCAGCGTCTCACCCTCGATGTAGGGCATGACGTAGTAGAGGAGCGTCGGGCGTCGAGCGTCGCCCGCCAGACCCCGGACGTCAGACGCCCGACGCTCGACGTCGGCAACCCCGGAATCAAACAGCGGCAGGATATGTGGATGCGCCAGCCCGGCCGTCACCCTGATCTCGCGCAGGAAACGGTCGAGACTGATGGTGGCGCCGAGTGCGGGATGAAGCACCTTGAGGGCAACGCGCCGGGCGTGACGGCGGTCATGTGCCAGGTAGACCGTTGCCGTGCCGCCGCGCCCGATTTCGCGCTGGACCTCATAACGTTCGGCCAGTCCCTCGCGGAGCGCCGCTTCCTGCTCCGCCTGTTCCTTCACGACAGTGGCGTCGTCCGGGCGATTGTTGGCGCTTTCGCCCAGCAGTTGGCCAGCCAGGGCCGCAACGGGTTCAGCCAGGAATCCCGACTCCTCGGCGCGGTCACACCAGCGCAGTTGCTCCTCGACTCGAGCCCTCAGCGCCCGGTCCGGCCCGGCAAGATGGTCCAGCAGCGCTTCCCGTTCCGCCGGTGCAGCGGCAAGCACCGCCTCCATGATCTGCCGCACCATGGGCCATTGATCGTCACGCGCCATCATTGCCGCCCCGGCCCCAGCTCCCGGTAGAGCCATCCCTTCGCCATCAACCAGTCGTTCGAGACGGTCCGCTTGGACACACCGAGCACCTCAGCGGTTTCGGCCTCGGTGAGACCGCCGAAGTAGCGGTACTCGACGACCCGGCTCAATCGTGGGTCGACGGCGGCAAGACGTTCCAGCGCCTCATCCAGGGCCAGCAACTCGTCGCTGCGAAGGTCCACCGAAAGCGCGTCTCCGCCAGCCTCGCCATCTGCCTGCTCGAGCGGGATCCCCTGACGACGCGCGCCGCCACGCCGCGTGGCGCGATGACGGCGGGCATAGTCCACCAGCACACGGCGCATGACACGGGCTGCGAGCCCGAAGAACTGGGCGCGGTTGCTCCAGTCCACGCGGGTCTGCTCCGAAAGGCGCAAGTAAGCCTCGTGGACCACGGCGGTAGTTGAAAGGGTGTGACCTGGGGACTCGGCGGCAAGCTGACGGTGGGCGATGCGTCGCAATTCGGCGTACACCTGCGGTATGAGCTGCTGCAGGCTTTCGGGCGCTCCGCGGCGGAGCTCAGTGATAGCCTGGGCGGTTTCCTCGTCCGCTGCTTCCCTCGCCGCCTCACGGCGTTCGGCCATGACTCCCCCGACCTGCCGCGCGCCCGCCTTGCGTCTTTCGGGCGGTTTCTGCGCGTCTGCTCAAGCGGCCTCGTGATGCCGTCCAAGATACGGTCTGGTAATCACCGCAGCAAACGGGGTTCCGCGATTTGCGCGGCCGCCGGGAGCCCCGTTTCACATCCGGAGAGATGCACCATGCGCACAGACACTGCTGACCCTGCTTTCCTGATCCGCGCCAGTCACGCAGCATCGGGGCGCCACGCGCGCTGGCACGCCGCCGCCTTGATCGCTGCGGGCCTGCTGGCGAGCGGCTGCGCCGACCAACCCACCGAGCCGGCCCTGGCGCCAGCATCACCGCCCGGCGCCAGCGCCGAGCGTCATGTGGCAGCACCACCCCGGTATGAGATCCGGGATCTTCAGCCGGATCTCGCTGCGGCCGGGTTTGACGGCGCCTTCAGCGCGGCATTCGACATCTCGAACGCGGGACGAGTGGCCGGCGCCGGCACCATCCCGGGTGGCGCCCAGCATGGCTTCCTCTGGCAGGGTGGGCAGGTGACCAACACTGGCTCTCTCGGCGGTGACGCGTTCAACAGCCAGGCCGGCGGCCGGACGGGCAACAACGCGCTGGCCATTCTGTCGGAGACTCCTGACGTGGACCCGCTGGCCGAGAATTTCTGCGGCTTCGGCACACCGTACATCTGCCGGGCCGCGGTATGGGAGAACGGCGTGATGACAGCGCTGCCCACGCTGGGTGGCAACAACGCGGCGGCGCTTTCCATGAACAGCGCGGGCCAGGTGGACGGGCTCGCAGAAGATGGCGTGCTCGACAACAGCTGCATCCCGCCGCAGAAGAGCCACTTTCAGGCGGTCGTCTGGGAACATGGTCAGGTGCACAAGCTGCCGCCCCTGCCGGGCGACGAAGTCGCTATGGCATCGCGCAACAACGCGAACGGCCTGGTGGTCGGCACGTCAGGGCTCTGCTCCAACACCTTTTACGGTGGCTTTGGTACGGGACCGCACGCCGTGCTGTGGGACCGCGGCGTGCCCACGTATCTGGGAACGCTTGGTGCGGAAGGCGTCGGCTTCGCGGCGGCCGTCAACAATAAAGGTGAAGTCTTCGGGGCAGCCAGCTATCCTGGCGGTTCAACGCACGCGTTCCGCTGGACTCGCGGAACTGGCATGCAGGACCTGGGTCTCATGAGCTCGGATCCGGCTGACGCCCAGAACACTCCCTTCCAGGCCAACGACCATGGCCAGATGGTGGGTGCGTCGTGTGATGTTCCGCTCGGCAATTGCCGGGGCTATCTCTGGCAGGACGGCGCCTTCTTCGACATCAATGCGCTGATCCCGGAGAACTCCAACCTGTTCGTGATCTTGCCGTTCGGGATCAATGAGTCGGGCGAGATTGCCGGGATGGCCATCGACCTGGAGACCGGCGAGCCGCACGCCTTTCTTGCGACACCGGTCCCGGGCAGTCGGGCGGATATCGTGAGCGCTGCGAAGCACGACTCGCCGCGGCCCACGTTCCCTGGGCAGCTCAGGGCCATGCTCCAGCGGGGGCGGTAGGAGTTGAGAGTTAAGAGCTAAGAGCTGCGAGCTGCGAGCTGAGAGCTGAGAGCTAAGAGCTAAGATTAACTATCCTCGCTCAGCTCGCAGCTCGCAGCTCGCAGCTCGCAGCTCCTTCGTTATCTCCATATCGCGGCGGAAGCCGGCGCGGCATCGAGTAACTGCCGGCCGATGCCATACTGCCGGAAGGGTCCAAGTCGTCCGCGAATGTTCCCGATATGTTCCCAACTCGGTTTTGGTGTCTTCGTGGCCGTGCATCAGGGTGGCAAAACCGAAGCGCCGAACTTCGTGCGGGGCACGAGGTTCGGCGCTTGGTACTTTCCATCGGGGCGCCCGGATTTGAACCGGGGACCTCCTGCTCCCGAAGCAGGCGCGCTAACCGGGCTGCGCTACGCCCCGTGTGGGTCGTGGGTCGTGAGTCGTGGTTATCACATTCACGACCCATGACCCACGACTCATATGCGCTCGGAGGGACTCGAACCCCCAACCTTCTGATCCGTAGTCAGATGCTCTATCCAATTGAGCTACGAGCGCTCGGCGCCGAGCCGGCGCCATGGGCGGTACAAGGCTCGAACTTGTGACCTCCACGATGTCAACGTG
>DASSOW010000306.1:0-10217 GCA_035700175.1 Gemmatimonadales bacterium
TGGCGCGCTCGCCCAGCGTCACGTCACCCAGCACCACCGCGCCGGGCGCAATGAATGCCGACGCCGGAATCGCAGGACCGACTGGACCGGGGCCCGTCATCGCGCCGGCGGGAAGGCCATCTGGGTCCACGCTCCGACCGCCGCGCCATTCTGCTGTGCTGGAGTCCACTCGAGACTGGTGGCGATGGCGCGCGCCGCCCTGTCAAAGGCCTGGTTGCCCGACGAGCGAAGCAGCCGTACTTCCTCTGATGCCCCTGACAAGCCCACATAGATCCAGAACTCCGCCGGACGCTGCACCCGCCGCACGCCGGCCGGCAGCGCCACGAAGGGTGTCGAGAGCGGCCTTGGACGAACGTCAAAGCACTCCGTGCCATCCCACTGCGGGCCCGGCTCGCATGGATCGCCGCCCGACGGCTGGCTGGCGCTCCCCGCCGGCGGCGTGGCCGGTGCGGCCTGGCCCAGCTGGGTCAGCACTGGTGCCAGCAGGAGCGTGTCGTTGCGATGCACTGACACGGTCTCGGCGTAGAACCGATGGCGAGGCGCCGAGATCGCCACGACGTGCGTACCGGCGGGTAGCCGCGTGATGGCGTTGACCGCGCGCTTCTCATCGATCAGCACTTCGGATCCTTGCGGAAGATTGCGAATCCGGATGGCCCCGGAATCGGCGCTGGCAGTGGCCACTGGCGTGGTGTCGCGCCCGGTGTCAGGCGGGAGCGCCGGAGTGGCGACTGGTGTGGTGTCGGGCCGGATGGTGGACGGCGAACGTGCCGAGTCTGCCCTGGCGCGCAGCGACTCGGCAGCCGCCGCCTTGGCGACAGCCGCGGAATCAGGTCCGCCCAACGTCGCGCCAGCCTCGGGCCTGCTGCGGGTCCAGAACCAGTAGCCGCCACCGCCCAGCAACAGCAGCAGGATCAGGATGATCGGAAAGCTCGAGCCCCGGCCCTGCTTCATCAGGGCCGATCGATTGGCGACGCGCCGGGCACCTTGTCGGGCCTCGGGGTCCTGCCGGGGTACCGTCCGCGCCTCGGCGCGCGGCGGCAGCGGGGGCACCACCGGTGATGCAACGGTCGGCTCGAGCGCGGCCGGCTGCGGCGGAGGAGTCGGCGGCCCGTCTCCCGGAATCAGCACCACCGGCGGGCCCATCCGCGTCTTCATCCGGACCACGCTTGGGGCCAGCTCCTGCCCCGCCAGGGCCTTTTCCAGCTCGTCGGCCGACTGGAACCGGCTGTCAGGCTCCTTGGCGACCATCTTCTCGATCACGCTGTACAGTGATCGCTCATCCTCATTCACCAGCCGGGGACGCGGCAGCGGTTCGCTCACGTGCTTGTAGCCGATCTGGAAGGCATCGTCTCCGTCAAATGGTGCGCTGCCGGTCAGGCACTGAAAGGCGACGATGCCGAGGCTGTAGATGTCGCTGCGGAAATCGGTGTCCTGAGCGCGCGCCTGCTCGGGAGACATGTAGCGCGGCGTCCCGATGGACAGGCCCGTGCCGGTGAGCCGCTGGCGGGTTGCGGCCTTGGCGATGCCGAAGTCGGTGAGCACGGTGCGGCCGAACTCATCGAGCATGATGTTGTCCGGCTTGACGTCGCGATGCACCACACCGTGCTCGGCGGCGTAGCCCAGGGCGGACCCGGCTTCCAGCAGCAGGCGCCGGATTTCCGCGGGGCGGAGCCGGCCATGCTCCTTGAGCAGGTCCGACAGGGTGCCACCACGCAGGTACTTCATGACGAAGTAGATGACCTGGCCCGCCCGCCCCACCCGGTAAATCGGAATGATGTTGGGGTGTTCCAGCCGGGCCGCGGTGCGCGCCTCGCGCTGGAAGCGCTCCACGAATTCCTGGTCAAAGGTGAATGCGGCAGGCAGCACCTTGATGGCGACGTCGCGTTCGAGCGCGCGCTCGCGCGC
The DNA here is from genome assembly GCA_035700175.1 of Gemmatimonadales bacterium. Lineage (GTDB taxonomy): Bacteria > Gemmatimonadota > Gemmatimonadetes > Gemmatimonadales > GWC2-71-9 > CAMLHP01. Next base: position 1,906 of record DASSOW010000306.1, read on the forward strand.
CCGGTAGACCAGCGCCATGCCGCCCCGGCCCAGTTCCTGGAACTGGTCGTATTCCTCAGACAGCGCCTCGGCCGCCAGATCGGCCTCGCTGGCCTGGCCGGTGGCCAGGCGCCGCATCGGCGTGGTGGCAAAGAGGTCGAGACCGCAGGCCGAGCAGAAACGGGAGCCGTCGGGGAGGGCGGTGCCGCAATGGGTGCAATGCATGGACTCGAAGCTACCGGCCTTCGAGAATGGGCGTCAAGCGGCGCCGCGGACGTCGGCAGCCTCTGGCGGAACGCATGCCCGGCCCGAGCACCAGTCTGACCGGGTCCCGGCCAATGGCCGGTACCGGCTGCCTAACCCGATGCAGGAATCCTGCTTGAATCGGCGCTTGCGACGGCACCGGCATCGCGCCGCCGCTGGCACGGCCAATGCACTTCCGCTGACGGACATTCACGGGAGCAGCTCGTGGTACCGACGCACACCATCGTATTCGGCCAGCAGAAGTTGCGGAATGCGTTGCACGGCTCGCAGCAGCTGGGCCAGGCGCTCGGCTACGGCTTCATCATGCTGGCGCGGAAGCGGGGCCGCCGGATGGCGCTCGGTGTGATCACCCCGGGCGGGGAAAGCCTGGCGCTGACGCCCAGGCTGCTGGCCGGGCTCGCTCGGCGGCAATTGTGGCTCTATGGCACAGCGGCGGTTGCGATCGAGGCGGGCGATGCGGTGGCAGGCATGCCGGCAAAAAACATGAATGATGGCGACGTTCCGCTCGCCTCCGTACTGATGCATGTGGAAGGACTCGACCGGTACGCTCCCGGCGCCCAGCGCGTCGTGGAGGTGGAAGCGCGAGTCATCGCCGATGCGCTGGTGCAGCCGCTGGTAGTGCTGACCACCACACGTCCGGAGGCGTGGCCTTTGTAGGGCTTGGGGCATGGGGCGTGGGAGGTCGCGAGTCACGAGTCGCGAGTCTCAGATCTGCCCTAAGCCCGATGCCCCACGCCCTACCGCCCCACCACCGTAAACCGTTCCTCCCGCCGGTCATCGTTCCCGGCAGCGTCCGTGACTGTCACCCGCAACGTGTAGGTGCCGGGACTCAGCTTTTCGAGTGATACGTCGCGGTGCAGGCCAACACCAGCCGGCCCGGCCCGGTCCTGGAAGCGAAGCTTGATGGCGGTGCCACCGCCGCCAAAGACTTTCCGCAGCACCCCGCCACCGCCCTTGCCCTTCCTGACCTCGATCTGCGTGGTATAGCCGGCGCCAGGCGTGATGCCGAAGAGTTCGTAATACACCTGGAGCGTGTCGGTCCGGCTGAACAACCCGAGCGGATTGAACAGGACGGAATCGCCGGTCACGTCCGAGGTCCACGCGAGGTGGGCCATGCCCGAGCCAAGCGCCAGGTCACTGAGGCGCGGCCTCGTTGCCGCCACCGCCGCAACCCGCACCGTATCGAGCGGTGTCACCAGGCCGGCGTCGGAACCCTGCTCCACTGCCACACGGTAGGAGAGATTGCCGGCCGGCACATTCATGTCCACCCGTCCGAGCAGGTGCTCGCGTGGCGGTACCGCTGTGGGAGAGACGAACTGGCGAGTGGTGTCGAGTGACGCCACCACCGCGCCGGTGCTGTCCATGGCGGCGAAACGAAGCCGCACCGAATACAGATAGCCGCGGGCGATGCGCACGGGCTGGAGGCTCTCGCCCCGGATGCCGTAGGTAACCTGGACCAGCGGGCCGGCCTTGTCGTGCCCCACGGCGAGCACGTGAACCTCGGCGTCCAGGTCACGGGCAAAGTGGAGCGTGTAACTGTCGGTGGTCGTGCCTGTGCGGATGCTCTCCCGACCAAGCCGCCGCTCCTCGGCGCGATATCGCTCGCCACTCGCCTCGCCCACACCCTGCAGCCGCGAGTAGAGGGGCGACAGCTTCTGCCGCGAGGTGAGCAGTTCATCGGCCTCGCTGCCGACCTGACTGCTGCGGGCGCCCAGCAGCACGGCGTTGCTGAAGCCCAGGACGTCGAACAGGCTCTCCACGAGCTTGTAGTCCTGCACGTCCTCGCGGGCGATGAAGTGGAAGAGCAGGTCCCCTTCGGGGCGACTGTAGCGCCAGGATTCGTTGGGCTCCACGCCGGGCGCGTTGTAGAAGGCACGGGCCGTGGGTGCACCATGGCGGATGTAGATCACGCCGCGGTCATCAAATTCCTTGCTGCCCGAGCGGTAGCGCTCCACGATGTCGTAATGGCGCTTGGTGGAGGCAAGAAAGAAATTGCGGCGCGCGTAGAAATAGCGCCGGTAATGTTCCGCCAGTCGCGCGCCAGCGGTCCGGAGCGAGCGCTCGTCGCGCGAGGTCCAGAAGTGCCGCAGGAGCGCGGCCCGCGCGGTACCATGCGCCGCATCGAACTTGTCGAGTACGCTGTCGGGAGCGATCAGCGCGAGGTCACGGCGGTAGCCGTCGACCGCCGCGGAATCGTCGGTGCGGGCACCCTCATAGTAGGCCAGCTGTCCGGCCAGGTCACCGAGCATGAGCCGGGTGCGGGCGATCTCGAGCAACCCGAGCGCCCGGTCGTCGCCGAAGGCCGCATACTGGCGGAAGGCCGCGACGGCGCTATCCGCGTCGCCCACTTCCCGCTCCACCCGGCCTCGCGCGAGCAGCACGTCGGGATGCAGCGTGGCGCTGGTCCCGGCGGCGCGACGCAAAGCATCGAGGGCCACGTTCAGCTTGATGTTCACCCGCTGCTGCAACGCGGTGTTGGCCAGCTCCACGAGGCCCTTGGCGAAGGAGGGATCCACCTCGGCCGACTTGGCAAAGGCAATGGCCGACCGGGAGAGTGCGTCCTTGCCGAACATCTGCTGGAGGCCGGCCACCACCGATACGTGCGAGTCGCCAATGCCATACTCGGCGAGGCCCATGCCGTACCACGGATATGGCCACTCGGGCTGCAGGTCGATGCTCCACTGGAACTCGGACGCCGCATCCTCGAAGTGGCTCTGCCCTCCCAGCTCTCCCAGCCGCAGTGCGATGAAGCCGAGGCGGAGGTGGAGCACGGTACTGTCTCGGTGCACCTTGGCCGATTCGATCAGGCCGCGTTCAAGCCGCAGCAGCGTCGTCGTGTCGGAGACTGAGGCGAGAGAATCCTGGAACCGTTGCAGTGCGGCACGCTGCTGGGACGACTGCGCATATGCGGGGACGAACGGTGCCGCGCCGAGCGCGGCCACGATGGCAAGTTGGGCAAGAATGCGACCTGACATGACACGATCCATCAGCGGGTACTCTGGAGACGCCCGGCGGCGCGTTGGGCGCACGAGGGCGCGCTCTGCGCTCAGCGCTTGGCGCTAAGCGCTCGGCGCTCCTTCAGGAACGCCTCGATCCCACGGAACACGCCGCGCGCGTAGAGCGCCTGGCCCTGGTCCGACCGGAGCGCCGCCTCCTGCTCCGGCAGCATGATGAACAACCCTTCCGTCAGGATGGCCGGCATCCAGGTCGGGCGCACCAGCGCGAGATCGCCGCGGCCGTACCCGAGATCCCGCACTCCCAGCGCCCTCACCAGCTCGGCGTCGACGGCCCTGGCGAGCGGGATGCTGCGCGGGTGGTTGTAGAACACGCTGGTGCCATTGTTGGTGAACGGATTCACCCCATCCGGCAGCGCGTTGTTGTGGATCGAGATCAGCAGGTCGGCGCCGATCGAGTCGGCGAGCCGGGTACGGGGATACAGGTCCACCGCGCTGTCGCTCGTCCGGGTCATCACCACGCGCGCCCCCGCCTCCACCAGCATGTCGCGCAGCTTGAGGCCGATGCCAAGATTGGGAACCGGCTCGTACAGGCCAGTGGGTCCAGTCGCACCCACCGGCGGATGTCCGGGATCTACCACGACGAGAAGATTGCGGAGCGGGTGCCCGGCGTCGAGCACGGGCGGGCGATGGATCTCCAGCAACATGTCGCCGTGATCGTAACGCACCCGATACCCCCAGACCGGCAGGGACAGGCTGACCGAGAGCACGACCCCACGCGGATCATCCTGGCTCCACGCGATCGCCGTGACCAATGAATCGCTGGACGACCCGTAGCGGACCCAGTTGGCATCGCTCACCGCTCCGTACAGCACCAGGTCGAGGCGTCGTTCCGATTCGACCACCTGGAACGGAATCCTGTCGCTGAGCGGAATGCGCAGCGTCACGCTGGCACTGTCCGAGCTGAGCGTGAGCGAGCCGACAACCGGATGCTGTGCCGGCACACCTCGCAGCACCGTGGCCTCGGCGGCGGGCACCCAGGCGCGCACGCCCGGCGCCAGGGCAAGCCGCAGGTCGCTGCCAAGCCGAGCGTCGGCCAAGGCGCGCGTGCCGGCCGGCCAGAACCAGGTGTAGGTACCACCGCGAATGGCGCGCGCCACGGTAATCCCATCCGTGGTGCCAGTGCGCGACGGATCGTCGTTGAGCTCAACCATCCCGAGGGTGGTGTCGGACTGGCGCAGCTCGATGGGCCAGGGCGTGCGCACGGTGTCCGCGCCATTCACCACCTGAAGCGTCCATGCGGAATCGCCCGGCAGGTGCTCGCGTGGCCGCATCCGTCCCTGATAGCGGTCGGCAGGGGCCGAGCGCCGAAGGTTGGACGTATCACGATCGAATGCACGGATACCTTCGTCCACTTGCGGCAGCGTGGGATCGGGCACCAGCTGGGCGAGCAGTGCGCTGCCGTCCCAGAGCGACACGCTCGAACCGGGCGCTGCGCGGAGCGAAATGGGCAGCCATTGGCCCTCAGGCCACCATACCTGGCCGCGGGGCGTGAATGAAGTCGTGTCGAGCCACGCGCCACCCGGCGGTGGAACGAAACGCCGGGGCCGTCGCACCGTACGGGTGACGCTGGCACTCTCGCTCCCGCTCACCGCGACTGCCGTGAACCGCATCAGCGTGTCCGCAGGGAGCTTGACCCACGCGAGCCAGGCACCATTGGGCCATATCTTGACCGGCGCCCCGTTGACCGTGAGCGTGGCACGTCCAGTGCCCGTCGAGCCGAAGAGAAAAGTGGAGTCCCGCGCGGCGATGGTCGCGCCCTCGTCGGGGTAGCGGACCACCAGGGAAAGCGGCCCCGTGACCGAATCCATGCCGGGGAGCGAGGATCCCACGGGTGCCGCTGCCGCGCTGGCCATCGGTGTCACCGGATTAGCAGGCCGGGGTGGCGCGCAGGCAACGAGAAACAGCATCACGGAGATGGCAGCAGGTCGTAGCATGGGTCCAAACTACATGCGGACCAGAGCTTACGCCAAAGCAATACGTTGACGCTCCCGCCGCTGATTCCTAGATTCCGCGGGCCCGCGTTGCGACCGGCCGCCAACTCCACGAAAGGCGCCATGGAGATGTACAGCTGCCCAGGGAAAGCCGGCGTGACAGCGGCCGCTGCATTCGCTGCCCTGCTGAGCGCGTGCGGCAACGGCCGGCCGAAACCTGATCGTCCGGCGGCCGACCACGCCGCCATTGATTCCGGCCGCGTGGACACAGTCGTGACCGATTCCCTGCCCTTCGTACCGGCCGATTCCAATTCCAGTGCGCAGCACGACACCAGTCGCCGTGGTACTCCCATCGGCGACCCCGGCGCGGTGCCCCGGCCCGACGTGCGACTCCCGCGGCCCTCGGCCGATTCCCTGTCCGGTGAGCACTCATGAGTGCTGCCGTGCACGTCTCCGTCTTCGCCAAGACGGACCTGGGACAGACACGCGAACACAACGAAGATTCCTTCCTGGTGGCGGACCTCTCGACCGGCACCGCCAGCCTGATGCCGGACGTGCGCGAGCACGACGTGGGCGAGCGCGGGTCCCTCTTCGTCGTGGCCGATGGCATGGGCGGCGCAGCGGCCGGCGAGCTGGCCAGCTCGATGGCAACCGAAGTGATCTGGCAGCACCTGATTACCACGTGGGCCACCGACACCGAGCTGTCGGCCGAGCTGTTTGCGCTTCGCATGCGGGAGGCAGTCGAGCGCGCCAACGCCGAGATCTTCCAGTACGCCGAAGAGCATCCCGAAGTGCATGGCATGGGCACGACGCTCACCATGGCGGGGGTCTACGGCGCCGAGCTCTATCTCGCGCAGATTGGCGACAGCCGGGCCTATCTCATCCGCGGCGGGCGGACCTTCCAGCTCACGCGCGACCAGTCGCTCACCCAGCGCCTGATCGATGCGGGCGAGTTGAGCGAGGAAGAGGCCGAGCGGAGCGAGCGCCGCAACATCATCCTGCAGGCGCTGGGTCCCGACCTGCAGATTCGTGTGGACCTGAGTCACCAGGCGTTGCGCCGAGGTGACGTGCTGGTCATGTGCTCCGACGGGTTGTCCGGGCTGGTCAAGCGCGACGAGATCGGCGAGCTGGCCGGCCGGATCACCTCGTTGCCTGACCTCTGCAGCGCGCTCATTGACCTGGCCAACTCGCGGGGCGGACCCGACAACATCACGGTGGTGGCCGCGCGGTTCGGGGGCGACGGCCTGGCGCCGCCCGACCCCGCCGATGATGAGGTCGGCTACCACAATCTCGACATTGAGGAATTGAGCACGGTCGAGTTTCCGGCCGCAGCGCCGGTCGTGGCGCCTGAACGGCGCACCGGCTCGCCCCGGACCATCCTCATCGGTGCCCTGATCATCACGATCCTCATCGCCGTCGTGCTGGTGCTGCTCTTCTGAGGCTGTCCCCCCTCCACGGCTGCCCGCGGGGCCACGCATGAACATCCGCGAATTGATTCAGACGACGCCCGTCCGCACCAGGATGGCGTGGATCGGCGCGGTTGCGTTCGCCTCGGGATTTCCCTTTGGCCTGATCAACGAAACCATGCCCGTGTACCTCCGGAGCGAGGGCGCCGGACTGGTGGAGGTCGGCCTGGTGGCGACGGTCACGCTGCCGTGGACCATCAAGTTCCTGTGGGCGCCGCTGGTGGACCGGGTGGGATCACGCCGGCTGTGGATCACGGCATGCCTGGCGCTGCTCTCCGTGCTCACGCTGCTCGTGGGACATGCGAACGTGCATTCGCTGGCGCCACGCTTCTGGCTGCTGCTCGTCGTGATGGTGACGCTCTCGGCGACGCAGGATATCGCCATCGATGCCTACACCATCGAAACCACCACCGAACGCGAGCTCGGCGTGGCCAACTCGGTGCGAATCGCGCTCTACCGGGTGGCGATGTTCGTGGCCGGCGGCCTGCTGATCTTCATCGCCGGACGCGCGAGCTGGCCGGTCGCATTCACCGTGGGCGCGGCCGTGCTCGCGGCGCTGGCCGTGGCCGGCCTGGCGCTCCCCACCGCCTCCGACACCGGCGCCACCCAGCAGTCGCTCTGGGAGCCGATTGCCGCACTGCTCCGGCGTCCCGGCATCGGGTTCGTGATTCTGTTTGCGCTGATCTTCAAGCTGGACGTGGCGTTCCTGGAACCGATGATGCGGCCCTTCTGGGTGGACCGGGGCCTCTCGCTCGAGGAAATCGGTGCGGCGCTGACCACCGGCCGCATCGTTGCCACGATTGCTGGAGCGACGCTCGGCGGGGTGCTCACCAGCAAGTGGGGCATCCGCACCGCTCTCTGGGCACTGGGGGCGGTGCAGGCGTTTTCTGCCCTGGGGTACTTCGGTGCCGCGCTGACGGCCGGCAAGGCCGCCGTCTACGCGGCAGCGTTCTTCGAGAACTTTGCGGCTGGACTGGGCACGGCGGCGTTCGTGGCCTATCTCATGAGCGTGGCCGAGCGCCGCTTTGCGGCCACGCAGTATGCCCTGCTGTCGGCGCTCATGGCAGTAACGCGCGGCGGTGCCGGCGCCATCGCCGGCACCATGGCCGAGCGCCTGGGCTACGCGCCCTATTTCATCGTCACCTTCCTGCTGGGACTCCCGGCGTTTCTCCTGATTCCCTTCCTCCGTCGTTCGGCGCGACCCGACGAGCTCAGCGACTCACCCGTGGCATGAACCAGCGGGCGACCGCCTCCTGCATCAGGCGCTGGCGATGCCAGCCGACGAGGATGGGTGCCGTACCGGGGATGCTGGCCGCAAGCCGGGGATGACCGAAGTGCACGATGAGGTCCGCCGACGGCGCAAATTCCCGTAACCGCGCCACGGCATCCGCCCCGAAACCGGCTCTCCCCTTCCACGCTCTCGGCTCCGAGTACGCGATGACGATCCGGCTGCCACCACTACCGAACGCCACGCCAGCATCTTCGAGCGCGCGGATGATCCAGTCCCCGGGGCTCGCCGGATAGGGTCCGCCCACGTCATCGTCGATGATCGTGACATTGAGCGGCTGGCGCAGCATCGGGATAACGCCACGCAGCGGCGGCGCAGCCAGCAGTCGATCAGCGAGCGCCGCTCCCACGCCCGGCAAGTCGGTGCC
>DASSOW010000307.1:0-3464 GCA_035700175.1 Gemmatimonadales bacterium
CAAGGCGACCGTGTTCTATATCGCCTACACCAAGGACAAGGAGAACGCCGCCAACCGGCCAGTCACCTTCTTCTTCAACGGCGGCCCCGGCTCCGCATCCATCTGGCTCAACATGGGCATCATGAGCCCCAAGTTCCCGGCCATGGGCCCGGGCGGCGCGCAGCCCGCGCCACCGTATGACCTGGTGGATAACCCCAATACGCCGCTCGACGTCACCGACCTGGTGCAGGTGGACGCCATGATGACCGGCTACTCCCGTCCCGGCCCGGACGTGAAGCCGTCGGACTATACCGGCGCCCAGAACGACATCCACATGTTTGCCCAGTTCATCCGGAACTATCTCGACAAGTACCACCGCTGGTCGTCGCCCAAGTACCTCTTTGGCGAGAGCTACGGCACCTACCGGTCGGCAGGACTTGCCTCGGCGCTGCAGGAGGACGAGGGGATCGAGCTCAACGGCATCATGCTGCTGGGCACGGTGCTCGACTTCCAGTACATCTCGCAGTCGCCCACTAACGACATTGGCTACTCGACCTTCCTGCCGACCTACACCGCCAGCGCCTGGTATCACAAGAAGCTGCCGTCCGACCTGCAGGCCCAGTCGCTGGAGCAGGTGGTGCAGCAGTCGCGCGATTACGCCTTCGGCGACTACCTGACCGCGCTGGCCAAGGGGAACAGCCTCACTGCGGCGGAGCGCACCGCCGTGGCAAAACAGCTGGCGCGGCTCACCGGGCTCTCACAGACATTCGTCGAGAATACCAATCTCCGCATCAGCGCCGGCGCCTTCCGCACCGAGCTGCTGCGCGACCAGCGGCTGATGCTGGGGCGCTACGATACCCGGCTCACCGGCATCAATGGCAATCCGTCCAGCCAGTTCCAGGACTATGACCCGTCTGATGTCGCGCCGTCGAGCGCTTTCATGGCGGCCTTCATGCGCTACCTCCACAACGAGCTGAATTACACCAGCGACCTGCAGTACTACACCGGCGGCCATACCGGCCGCTGGGACTACGGCCCCGGCGGGCGCGGCTACCCCAACGAGGTCGAGTCACTCCGGCTCGCGATGGCCAAGGATCCATACCTGCATGTGATGGTCGGCGCCGGCTACTATGACACGGCAACGCCCTTTGCCAACGCCGAGTACACCTTCAGCCACCTCGGCTTTGACCAGACGTACAATGACCGGGTCCAGTTCAAGTATTACGAGAGCGGCCACATGGCCTACCTCAACCAGACCTCGGCGAAGCAGCTGAAGGATGACATCTCGACGTTCATCACGTCGACCGCGCACCCCGCGACCAGCGCGTCGCTGCCGCAGGGGAAGTGACGACGGTCGAGTCGCATGCGTCATGACCTGGTCTTCGGCGTTGCGGGCATGCTGTTGATCGTCCTCGGCATTCCGCTCGCGCTCGGGAAGGTGGGACCCAATCCGTGGTATGGGTTCCGCCTGCCCGCAACGCTCAAGCATCGGGACATCTGGTATGCCGTTAATGCACAGGCGGGATGGGACCTGGTAGCTACAGGAGTCCTGCTGCTGATTGTGGTGCTGGTCGTTGGACGAATGGCAGGCGTGGCACCAGATGCAGCAGCGCTGGTCTATGCGGTAGTGCTGATTGCCGGTGCCATCGTCGGCACCGTGCGCGGATTCCGGCTCACAAATCGCCTTGCCCGGACCCAGGCGCGGGCGGACGGTCGAGGGCATGCATGATCGTTGCGCTGGCATCTCCTCGCGCGGCTACATCGCTCGATGAGGGACTGGAACGCGTGCAGTCGTTGATACATGACGCCGCGCACCAGGGCGCCGAAGTCGTCTGCTTTCCCGAAGCCTACCTTCCGGGCCTCCGCGGCGTCGAGACCCACGTCCCATCATTCACCCAGGAAGACGAAGCGAGGGTGCTCCGCGCCGTCTCGGGCTGGGCTCGCAACGATCACATCGCTACCATAATCGGGATGGAGCATGTCGGCGGCGATGAGCGACAGATCGTGGCGATGGTGATCGACGCGGACGGCACCATCCAGGGCCTCCAACCGAAGTGCCAGCTCGATCCGAGTGAAGGCGAATACTATTGCCCCGGACATACTCGGCGGCTGTTCCACGTGAATGGGGTGCCATTCGGCATCGCGATCTGCCACGAGGGATTTCGCTATCCCGAGACGGTGCGGTGGGCCGCAGCGCGCGGCGCCAGGATCGTCTTTCTGCCGAACCAGACCGGGAGTGATCGCGCCGGCACCACGCCGGCCCACTGGGGCGACGCAGCCGCGCCGTACTATGAGAAAGCGGTGATGTGCCGGGCGCTGGAAAACACCATCTATGTGGCCAGCGTCAACTACGCGCTGGAACATCAGGAGTCGGCTACCTGCATCGTTGGTCCATCGGGTACGTGTGAGGCCGCCCTGCCCTACGGCAGTGAAGGCGTCCTGGTCCATGATATCGACGTAGGTCGCGCCACCGGACTCCTGGCCCAGCGCTTCGCAGCCGAACGGTATCCAGCCTGAACATCACCACTCCGTGACCTTCGATCTCCAGCCGACCCTCACCGGGAAGCTCGTCGCGCTTCGCCCACTCCACGCCGACGATCACGATGCGCTCTACGCGGTGGCGAATGATCCACTCATCTGGGAGCAGCATCCCGCCAAGGAGCGGGCGACGCCCGAGGGGTTTCGCCGCTTCTTTGAGGAATCGCTCGCGTCGGGAGGCGCACTGCTGGCAAGCGATGCAGAGACCGGCGAGGTCATCGGCTCTTCGCGGTACTTCGGGTATGATGCGGCGAGGCGGGAGGTGGAGATCGGCTGGAGCTTCCTGGCGCGCTCGCGCTGGGGCGGGCGCTACAACGGCGAGATGAAGCGACTGATGCTGGAGCACGCGTTCCAGTCAGTGGACCGGGTCATCTTCATCATTGCAGCGGAGAACTGGCGCTCGCGACGAGCGGTGGAGAAAATCGGCGGCGTGTATGCCGGCCCGCATGGGGACGACAGGGTGGCGTATGAGATACGGTCAACGGTCAACGGTCAACGGTCAACAGTCGACCGTTGACTGTTGACCGTCGACCCTCCATCTACTTCACCTCCACCGCCACCTGCGTCATCGGCAACGGCGGCTGGCCGGGCGGCACCGGCTCCCCGAAGTTCAGCGCCAGGGCCCCGGGCGAGGACGGCGTAAACTCGACATCATAAATCTCACCCGGAGCGAACAGCAGCGCTGCGGGATGCGTGCCCACCTGGGCCGTGGGCAGGTCGGCGCCATCCTTGGCGACGATCCGCCAGCTGGCAGGCTGCCCGGCCTGCGTGAGGGACAGCAGCAGCAGCGCATCGCCCCGGATATTGATGAGCCTGAACCGGTACGTCGTGCCGGCGCGCAGCTCCACCGGTTTCGGTGCGCTGGCGCCGTTCATTACCACAGGCGGGAATGGTCCCGTGATCACGTTGGTCGTCGGGCCGCCGTCGCTGAAGATGAACGTCCGGTC
>DASSOW010000308.1:0-5311 GCA_035700175.1 Gemmatimonadales bacterium
TCGGTCATGGACCGTCGGGCGTGGACAATAGACCCATCAAGTTCGCAGCCTAGGGCGGCTCAATGTCGACCTTGCTTGCCATTGGGTCAGCATGCGCGTGTTAGACTGCGAAGGACCGTCGCAAAGCGGGAAGCCTCCCTCGTCCGCAGGACGAGACCCGAGCTGCGCGATGTGCCGCTTGAGTCCCGCGCCCCACTTCCCCCATCCCGACTCGGCCCGCCGCGGCCTGCGGCCGGTTGGATCGTATTCGCCGTGCGCGCAGGAGGGGCAAAACCAAGGCTTCGCCCCTCCTGCGCGTTAACCTCCCGCCTTCCCACCCTCCCGTCTTCCCGCCTTCTGATAGGTCCCCATCATCTCCGCCGTCCCCAACACATGCCCCTCCATCGCGTGCTCGAACTCCTTCCTCGTAGCCCCTTCGCCCAGCCCCGTCAGCATCGTGTCCAGCGCATATAAATGAAAGAAGTACCGGTGCCGCCCCCTCGGCGGACAGGGGCCCGACCAGCCAGCCACCTTGTCGTCATTTCGGAGATCCTGCGCACCCAGAGTTGGGGCGTTGTTGCCGGCGCCCTCCGCCAGTTCCTGCACGTCCGGTCCGATGTTGTAGCGGATCCAGTGCAGCCACAGCCGCTTGGGCGCCGCGGGATCGGGCGCATCGGGGTCGTCCACCAGCAACGCGTAGCTCTTCGTCCCCTCTGGCGCCCCACTCCACGCCAGCGGCGGCGAGATGTCGTCACCTTCGCAGGTGTGGCGCGAGGGAATCGGCTGCCCTTGTTCAAATGCGGAAGAATGTATTTCGAACATGATGATCTCCTGCTTGGGGTGCGGATTGCTAAACTCGCCTGATCGTCACCCCGGCGAAACCCCGGTCCCGGTTTTCACCGGGACAAGCTTTCACCGAGGTGACGGGGTCCATGTGGGCTCACGCATGGTGAATGAGCACTTGCGAAGCCCTCATAGATTCCCGCTTTCGCGGGAACGACAGCGGGGGCAGGCACCAGTCCGTCCAGTCCGCCCCGTCCGCCCCGTCCCTCTCACTCCTCACTTGCCTTCAACGCCGCCGCGCCCGCCGCCGGCCTCCACGGATGCTTCGGCTCGAACCGCTTCCATAACAACGCCGAGACCTGCCGGATCAGCTCCCACCCCTCATTGCCCGGTGCCCACGTCGTATCAGCCAGGTTCTTCGTCGTCACGCAGAAGACGTAGTCGCCCGACGGGGCATTGACGAGGACAACCTCTCCTCGCGCCTGGTCCACCGCACCCTGCTTCGACGCGGCTTGCACCCACGGCGGCAGCTCGGCCAGCGCCTGGCCATTCCAGAAGCTGCGGGTGAGCGCGCGATACATCTCCTGGCTCGCGGCCTCGCTCACCGCCTTCCCCGCGCGTATCATTGTGACCAGCCGAGCCATCTCCCTCGGCGAGGTCTGCCCCCAGCCATACCGCTCCCAGTCGCCGCGACGGCCCTCCGTCCGCGAGTTCATGCGGGTGTGCTCGAAGCCGTGCGCCTCGAGCCATTGATTGATGGTGACCCCGCCACCCGCGAGCGACTGGAGCCAGAGCGACGCGGTGTTGTCGCTCATCGTGAGCATGAGCATGATGAGCTCGCTCACGTCGATGGTCATGCTGTCCTTGAACGAGCCGAGGATGTCGGTGCCGGGATAGAGCAGGGAATCGGTGTAGACCAGCCGCTGGTGGATGTCGACGTTGCCCTTGATGATCTGGTCGAACAGTGTGACCAGGATCGGCACCTTGATCATGCTGGCCGTGGGAAAGACGCTGTCCGCATTCACTTCGGCGGTGACGCCGGTCTTGAGGTTGTGCACGTAAATGCCGACATCGCCCCGCACACTGTCGGCCAGCGCCGCCAGCTGCCGCTCGAGTCTGGCGTCCCGGTGGATGCGCTGCTGAGCGGACGCTGGCAGGGCGAACAAGGCGAGCAGGGCGAGCAGGACGACCCCGGTTTTCACCGGGGTGACGCGGGTGACGACGCGGGCGACCCCGGTTGTCACCGGGGTTACGCGACTGAGGGACAAGCGGTGCACGGGCGGCTCCGGGCTGGGTATGGCTGGATTCTAATCCGGGCCGCGGACCGCGAAACCCGGCTCCGGGCGGTTCCGTAGCGAGAAGATGCCGTCCGATCCGGCGGCCCAGACTTCCACCAACAGGACACCATGCTTCTGCCTCTGCTGCTGCAGGCCGCCGTCGCATCCGCACCCATCAGCGCCGGCCCGGGTGCCTATGTTGGCGCAGCTGGACAGACCAGCATCACCCCACCTCGGATAGACACCACCGTGACCCTGGACGGCCAGCTCGACGAGCCGGCCTGGGGCCAGGCGGCGGTGCTGAGCGGGTTCTCGCAGTTCCTTCCCACTGACGGCATCCCGGCGGCCGACTCCACCATCGTGCTGGTGTGGTACTCGCCCACCGCGCTCCACGTCGGTGTCCGGGCCCGCGAGGCGCACGGCGAGCCGCAGGCCACGCTCGCCGATCGCGATCGCATCGGGTCCGACGACTGGATCGAGCTGCTCATCGGTACGTTCAATGACGGCCGCACCGCCACGATGTTCGGGGTGAATCCGCTTGGCGTGCAGGCGGACGGCGCGCTGGTGGAGACAGGGCAGAACAGCACCAGCTTCGGCTCGGCTGGCGCCTCGCGCGACCGCGCCGACCTGAGCCCGGACTATACCTGGAAGTCGCGTGGCCACCTGGTGCCCGGAGGCTACGAGATCGAGATCGAGATTCCCTTCAAGAGTCTCCGCTTCCAGCCCTCGGCGCTGCAGACCTGGTCATTCCAGGTGGTGCGCCACGTGCAGCACTCTGGCTACGAGGATGTCTGGGCGCCGGCTCGCCGCGCCAGCGCATCGTTCGTGGGCCAGTCAGGACAGCTGACCCAGCTCGAGGGGCTGAAGCGCGGGCTGGTGGTGGACGTGAATCCGGAAGTGACCGCGGCCTACTCCGGCGCGCGCCAGTCATCCGGCGCCTACAGCTATGGCGATGTCGAGCCTGACATCGGTGGCAGTCTCCGCTGGGGTGTCACCAACAACCTGACGCTCAACGCGGCCGCCAACCCCGACTTCTCCCAGGTGGAGAGCGATGCCGGCCAGATCAACTTCGATCCCCGCCAGGCGCTCTTCTTCTCCGAAAAGCGTCCCTTCTTCCTGGATGGCATCGAGCAGTTCAACACGCCAAGCAACCTGATCTATACCCGCAGCATCGTGCAGCCGGTGGCGGCGGCCAAGCTCACCGGCAAGACGCTGGGCGCCGACGTGGCGTTTCTCTCTGCGGTGGACGATCGCGACGTCTCCAGTAACGGCAGCAATCCGGTCTTCAACATCCTGCGGCTGCAGAAGGGGATCGGCGGCGGCTCCCGGGTAGGCATCGCCTACACCGATTTCATTGACGGCGGCGACTACAACCGGGTGGCCGACGTGGATGGCCGGATCGTGTTCGGCGGGGTGTATGCCGTGACTGCCCAACTGGCGGCGAGTCGCACTCGCACGAATGACGTCATCACCACCGACCCGCTCTGGGGGCTCCGCTTCGACCGCAACGGCAAGGGTTTCGGCTGGCGCACGACCTTCAGCGGAGTGGGTGACCAGTTCGTGACCCGGAGCGGCTTCATCAGCCGGAACGGCATCGTGCATGCCAACATCGCACCCAACTACTCCATCTATCCGAAGGAGGGGTCGCTGGTGCAGCGGGTGACCGGCGCCGTCACGCTGGACGGGATCTGGCAATACCAGGATTTCATCCACGACGGCAAGATCCAGGACCGGAAGCTGCACTTCGACGTGAATTCGGCGCTGCGGGGCGGGTGGGCCGTGGGCGCGGGCTGGTTCGTGGAGTCGTTCGGATATGACGAAGGATTGTTTGCCGACTACTTCCTGGGCGTGCCCAACGGCAGCGGCGGGCTCGATTTCCAGCCCTACGTGGGGCAGGAGAAGATCAACAACAACGAGTTCTACGTCAGCGTCGCCACGCCGGCGTACAAGCGCTTCGACGCCAACGTCTTCTCGCTCTACGGCAACGATGAGAATTTCCCCGAGTGGGCGTCGGCCACCCTGTTCATCATCCAGGGCGGAATCAACGCCCGGCCCACCGACCAGCTGCGCATCGCCTTCACCTACAACCACCAGCAGGTGAACCGCCGCACCGACGGAAGCCTGGTGCTGCTCAACCGGATTCCTCGTCTCAAGATGGAGTACCAGATCGCGAGGCCACTGTTTATCCGGCTGGTGGGGGAATACGCCATGACCCAGCAGGACAGCCTGCGCGACAACTCGCGCACCGAGCTTCCGATCTACTTCTCGGACGGCGAGGGCGGCTTCACCCGCGCATCCGCTGTCATCCGCAACAACGTGCGCGCCGATATCCTCCTTGCCTTCACGCCCACCCCGGGCACGGTCGTCTTCGCCGGCTACGGCAGCAGCATGACCGAGCCGCGGTCGTTCTCCTTCAGCGAGCTCGAGCGGCAGCGAGACAATTTTTTTGCGAAGGTGAGCTATTTGTTTCGGTTGTAGAGTGAGAGACGAGCTGGCAGGGGTTAGGGATTAGGGATTAGGGGTTAGGGTTGAGAGACGAGCGCCCGTTTGCGAGCCCTAATCCCTAACCCCTGTCCCCTAGCCCCTAACCCCTAACCCCTCGTAGTTTCCCTCTCCGCCCCCTCACCGGAGCTCAAACGATCATGCGTCTCTCCCTGCTCGCCCTGGGCGCCGGGGTGTGCCTCGCCAGCGCGCCGCTCAGCGCCCAGATGCCGAAGGACTTCGACCGCTTCGTCACCTTCGCGCTGCAGCGCTTCGAGACACCCGCCGTCGCCGTCGCCGTGGTCAAGGACGGCAAGATCCT
The DNA here is from genome assembly GCA_035700175.1 of Gemmatimonadales bacterium. Taxonomy (GTDB): domain Bacteria; phylum Gemmatimonadota; class Gemmatimonadetes; order Gemmatimonadales; family GWC2-71-9; genus CAMLHP01. Next base: position 4,843 of record DASSOW010000308.1, read on the forward strand.
GGTGGCCAAGGGGTACGGCGTCCGGAAGATGGGCGAGCCGACGCCGGCCGACAGCCACACCCGCTTCGGCATTGCCTCCAACACCAAGGCATTCACCGCGCTCGCGCTGGGCCTGCTGGTGGAGGAAGGAAAGATCGAGTGGGACGCGCCGGTGATCCGGTACCTGCCATGGTTCCAGATGTGGGATCCCTGGGTAACGCGCGAACTGACCGTCCGCGACCTGCTGGTGCACCGGAGCGGCCTGGGCCTGGGCGCCGGTGACCTGCTCTGGTGGCCGTCATCCACCTACACTCGTGACTCGATCGCGCGCCGGCTCAAGTTCATACCACCGGTCCGCAGCTTCCGGAGCGGCTACGCCTACGACAACGTGCTCTATCTCGTGGCCGGCCAGGTCATCGAAGCCGTGAGCGGTGAGAGCTGGGAAGATTTTGTCACCAGCCGGCTGCTCAAGCCGGTGGGGATGATGGAT
>DASSOW010000309.1:0-2403 GCA_035700175.1 Gemmatimonadales bacterium
CGCGCCACGAAGTCCAGGTGCTCGCCCACGGTCAGGTAATCGAATAGGTGCGGTTCGTCCGGGATGAAGGCCAGCCGGCTCTTCGCCGCGATCGGCTCCGCCCGCAGGTCATGTCCGGCGACCCGGATCTCTCCTGCCGAAGGCCGGATAATCCCCGCCACGCTCCGAAGCGTGGTGGTCTTCCCGGCGCCGTTCGGGCCCACGAGCCCGAGTACCTCGCCCGGCTGGACCCTGAATGACAACTCCCGGACGGCCAGCCGGTCACCGTACAGCTTTGTCAGCCCCTCCACCTCAATCACGGCCCCTCCGCCAGTGCGGGTGTGGCTAAGCGCTTTTCAGGCAACGACCTGAGCGGTATAGTTCATCTTGTGCGTGCGGCCCGCGCCCCGGCCCTGAAACTTTCCGGGTGCGGCCAACGTTTCGTGATGCATCGTGGTCGAACTTCCGGGTCAGGTGGTCGCATGCGTTCCTACTGGATCAAGATTGTCGCCGGCGCGGTGCTGATTTTCGGGATCGGCATGGTGATCGTGGTGCTCGCCCGCTCCGTAAAGCATGGTGTCGAGTACGTGAGCGACAGCACCGGCCCCATCAGTTCGCCACTCTTCTTTCTGCCCTTTGACCTCGGCGGACAGCGGAGCGGCACCTTCCGTCACCTGACAATCTACCGGGACAGCGCCGGGAAGCCGTCATCGGTCACGCTCACGGTGGCGTTGCGTGACTCGGTGTCGCCAGCAGCGCTGAGCCGTTGCCTCGTGACGCTTCTGCCGAGTGGCAACGGGGACTATAACCCCACCAGCTACCAGTGCCTCAGCGCAACCGACACGGCGGGCAAGGCGCTCGCCCCGTTCGGGCTCCTGCGGATTCGCTCGACCGACGACAGCTTCCCGCTCTTCGCACCGGAGCGAGACATTGCCCAGCTCCGCAGCAACTGGGAACCGCGGATGCACAGGGCAGATTCGGTGCAGCAATTCATGAATGACTCCATGCGTGACGCCGTCCAGAACCAGATCGAGAGCACCATGAGTGCGGCGCGCGAGCGCGCCGAATCACTGCGCGGCACCCTGCCTGAACAGTGAAGCTGCTCGTCGTCGACAACTACGACAGCTTCACCTGGAACCTGGTCCAGCTCTTCGGCGCGGTCGGTGCCGAGCCGCTGGTCTACCGGAACGACGCGCTGTCCGCGGAGGCGGCCCTGGCGCTTGGAGCTGACGCCATCGTGATCTCCCCCGGTCCCGGCACGCCTGCCGATGCCGGGGTCTCTGTTGCCCTCGCCCGCGCCGCTGCCGCCCGGAGTATCCCACTGCTTGGTGTCTGCCTCGGTCACCAGGCACTGGCGGCGGCCTTCGGCGCCACCATCGAGCGCGCCCCGGCCCTCATTCACGGCAAGACCTGCGACGTGGCACACGACGGCAGCGGATTGTTTGCCGGGCTCCCGCAGCCGCTCACGGTGATGCGCTACCATTCCCTCGCTGTCCGGCCCGGCACCCTGCCGCCTGAGTTCGTCACCACCGCCACCGCCCCCGAAGCGGGAGGGGAGACGGTCATGGCAATCGCGCATCGCACGCTGCCGCTCTTCGGCGTGCAATTCCATCCCGAGTCGGTAGGAACCGCGGCGGGCACGGAGCTCCTGGGAAATTTTCTCGAGCTCGCCGGTGGTTGATTGCCGTCAGGTCCGGCCGTAGGTTGCACAGCAACCCTGACTGACCCTTTCAACCGTGGCGTCCCCCATGAGAGTTGGCAACGTCTCCGTACTTGCCGGTGCCCTGGCAGGCCTGCTGGCGTGCACTGGAGCGCCTTCCACGACGCCTGCGCCCGAGCAGGCCGCGGACGCAGCGGCGGCTGATTCGCCGGGCGGCGTCTACCGCACCGTCGAAGAAGGCGGCCGGATCGACAACAGCACCACGCCCTATCCCTCGACCTACAAGCCGTTGCCGTCCCACCCGGTCGTGATCCGGGGGCCACCATCCTGACCGCCACAGGTCCGGCACAGGCCGGCGCCTCGCTGCTACTGCAGGACGGCAAGGTGACCGCTGTTGGCACCTCCGTCTCGGCGCCGCCAGGAGCGGAAGTCATCGACGCGACAGGTAAGTGGGTGACGCCCGGGATCATCGACACGCACTCGCATCTTGGGGTCTATGCTGCGCCAGGCGGTGCGTCACTGGACGACGGCAACGAAGCCACCGACCCGAACACCGCCGATGTCTGGGCCGAGCACTCGATCTGGCCCCAGGATCCGCAATTCGGGCTGGCGCTGGCGGGCGGCGTGACGACAATCGAAATCCTGCCTGGCTCAGCCAACCTGTTCGGCGGGCGAGGGGTCGTGCTGCGCAATCTTGCCGCCACCACAGTGCAGGCCATGAAGTTTCCCAACGCGCCCTACGCGCTGAAGATGGCGTGTGGCGA
>DASSOW010000310.1:0-4241 GCA_035700175.1 Gemmatimonadales bacterium
CGGCACCTTCTTCATGGCGTCCACGAACTTCATGGAGGCCGGCAGCGCATAGACGGGATTGGCCTCGTGCACCAGCAGGATGCCGATTTGTCCCGCGTTCATGGCGCTCATCAGCTGCTGGACGCCGGCGAGACCATCGCCACCCGCGAGATCGGCGCCGAAACGCACCGTCTGACCAATGTTGCCCGCCACCGCGTTCAGCACATTGACCGCCTGGCACAGCTCCACCGCGCCGCGATGCTGCGAGCTGATGCCGCCGGCGACTGCAAGCGTGGGCGACTGCGCCGCGAACTCGAGTGCCACACGACGGATAGCCTCGGCCGGAACGCCACTCGCCCTGGACGCCGCCTCGGGCGTCCACTGGCTGAGGAGGCTTGCGTAAGCACCCGCGCCGCCGCGGCGGCTCGCCACGACGTTGGCCATGGCCAGTGCGATGGCTGCCTCAGTGCCGGGCGCCGCAGCGAGCCACTCGTCGGCATTGAGCCCGGTGAGGTCACGGCGCGGTGCCACATGCACGTGACGCGCGGCGTCGCCATGGAACCCGTGCGACTGGGCGTAGCCAATCTGGTTTTCGGTGGGGCTGTGCCACGTGTCGAGGAAGTCGGCGCCGAAGCTCAGGATGTACCTGGCCGACGCAAAGTCATAGGCCGGAAGCTCATCGCGCCCGAAGGTGAGCTTGTTGGCCTCGCGCATCGGGATGTGATCGAGCGGTTCCCAGCGCGTGACGCTGCCGCCGGCAGTCGTGGCAAAATCTCCCAGCAGGCTGGAGAACGTTCCGCGGGCCGCGCCCGAGAGCACAGCGAGCGGCGCCCCACCCTTCTGGATGGCCGCAACCAGCCGCGCGATGGCATCGTCCCACTTCACTTCCTTCCACGAGCCACCGTCGCGCACCATCGGCGCCTTGACGCGGCCCGGGTTATACAGCCCCTGCAGTGAGGCCTGCCCGCGCGCGCACAGCTTGCCCCGGTTCACCGGATGCTCGGGATTTCCCTCGAGCTTGATCGCCCGCCCCTCGCGCGTCTTCACATGCAGGCCGCAGCCGGCAGAGCACTCGGTGCAGGTGCTGGCGTAGTACGTCGGCACGCCTGGCACCTGATCTTCCGACTGGACCAGGTAAGGAATCAGCTTTTCGGCCTTGCTGCCGCAGCCGGAGAGCGCGGTGGCGCCCGCGCCCGCCACGCCGAGAACGGTCAGGAACCGCCGGCGGTCGACCGTCGGATTCAGTCCATCGTCAGACATCGCGACTCCAGAATGCGGACACGATGGTGCGCGTCAGTAGTGGCATGCCGAGCAGTCCCGGGTCACCTTCCGCTCAATGTGGCAACTGATGCAGAAGCCCATGTTGTTGATGTTGTTCACCTTGTGAATCTGGGGCATGCGGGCGACGTCGCCGTGGCAGGTGGCGCAGGCGTTCGGCCCCAGCGCCTTGATGTGCACCGAGTGGGGGAAGTGCACGTGCTGGGCAAGGAAGTGCACCCGGACCCATTCCACCGGCTGCTTCTTGTTCCACGCGTCGCGCAGCTTGCCGATCTCGGCGGCATTCCCCTTGTCACTGCCGCCCACCACGAGATGGCACCCCATGCAGGTCTGCAGTGACGGGATGCCGGGCTCGTTGGAGACGTTGACGGAATAGTGACAGTACTGGCACTGCAGCTTGTACTGTCCGGCGTGCAGATCGTGGCGGAAGAAGATGGGCTGGCGGGGGCCAAGCAGGTCAGCGGTATCCGAGGCAGCGAGGCGGGTGGCAGCGATGGAGTCCGGCTCGGCCGGTCCCGTTGCCTGCTGGGCTCGTGAGGTGCTGCCCCATGCCATCAGGGCCGCGGCCACCACGATCAGTCCCCCTCCTGCGACGAACGCAAGCTTGCGCATTATCAAGCCCACCTCGACCGAGCGGATTTCCAGGTCTTGTGAAAAGTTTCACACAGGGGCGCGGCCTGATGGGCATCTGTGCCGCCGCGCGCGCATAAGTATAGTCACCCGAACATCTTTCACAACCCGAACGCGCAGCGTATTCCGAATATTTTACTCGGATTCCGCGCGCCCGCGTGCCGCCGCCGTCTGCCGGCCCAGCACGTGTGCCACCTCGAGCCCCACGGCCCGGAGCAGCGCCGCCTCCCGGGCATCCAGATCAGCGCGGAAAAACATCTCCCGGAACGAGCGCATGACGGTCTGGTCATTCCGGGCCTTGAAGAAATCGAGTCCGTCGAGCGCCACCTGCCAGTCGGCAAAGAGCGTTTCCAGCTGCTCACCACTGGCGGGCTGGGCCCGGCGCCGGGGACGCTTGAAGGGCAGCGCGTCGCCGCCGCGCGCGTTCCAGACTTCGTAGGCCATGATGGCCACCGCCTGCGCCAGGTTGAGCGAGCGATGGTCCGGGTTGGTGGAGATATTGACGATGAGCTGGCAGTGGTCGAGTTCGTCGTTGGTGAGCCCCGCATCCTCGCGCCCGAAGACCAGCGCCACCGGTCCGTCGGCCTGGCGCTCCACCACTTCGGCTGCAGCCTCGCGGGCCCGGGCCATGCGGCGCCGAGCCGTGCGGCCCCGCGCGGAGAGCGCGGCGGCAAAGGTCACGTCACGGAGCGCCTCATCGAGCGAGTCCGCGAACGTGATGCGCTCCACCAGCTCGGCGGTGTTGTGGGCGATCCCTTCGATGCGGTACGGGTCGAACTCCTGCGGATTGACGAGGGTGAGCTCGTCGATCCCGAAATTCCGGGCAATCCGAACCGTCGCCGCGATGTTGACCAGGTCCTGCGGCTCCACCAGGACGAGGCGTGGCGCAGGCTTCACGCCACGTCGCCCAGGAAGCTCGTGTCGTGGCGCTTGGCCTTGAGCATGGCGGCGATGCCGCTCTTGTCCACCGCCTTCATGTACGCTTCCTGCGGTTCGACGAGTCCCTCGTCCACCAGCTCCACCAGGCTGTCGTTGAGCGTGATCATGCCGGCGCGCTTGTTGGTCTGCATGATGCTCGGGATCTGGAAGGTCTTGCCTTCGCGGATCAGGTTGGAGACGGCAGGAATCGAGAGGAGAATTTCCCGCGCCGCGACGCGTCCCCCGCCCTTCTTCTTGCAGAGCGTCTGGGCGATGACGCCGCGCAGTGATTCGCTCAGCATGACGCGCACCTGGGACTGCCGGTCGGCCGGAAATTGGTCGATGATGCGATCGACGGTGGATGCCGCGGTGGTGGTGTGCAGCGTCCCGAAGACCAGGTGGCCGGTTTCGGCCGTCTCGATTGCGATGGACACGGTCTCGAGATCGCGCATCTCGCCTACCAGCACCACGTCGGGGTCTTCACGCAGGGCGGCCCGCAGCGCGCCCTTGAATGACTTGGTATGCACGCCCACCTGCCGCTGCGTCACGATGCAGCTCTTGCTGGCATGGACGAACTCGATCGGATCCTCGATGGTGAGGATGTGATCGGTGCGGGTCCGGTTGATGAGGTCCACCATGGCCGCGAGGGTGGTCGACTTGCCGGAGCCCGTGGGCCCGGTGACCACCACCAGGCCCTTTGTGAGGTAGCAGAGATTCTGGACCTCGCGGCTGAGCCCGAGGTCCTCCGTGGTCGGCACCTGGGTGGGGATGACGCGGAACACCGCGAACGGACCGAATCGGTCCCGGCCAGCATTGCAGCGGAAGCGCGCCACCCCCGGGATTTCATAGGCCCAGTCGGCGTCACTGTTCTCGCCAAATTCCTCTATCACGCCAGGCGTCATGATGGCATGCAGCATCGCCTCGAGACGCGGTGGCTCGAGGGTGGCTTCCTCAGAACGCACCAGCTCGCCATGGCGACGGTAGACCGGCGGCTGGCCGGAGCGCAGGTGCAGGTCAGACGCAGATGAGGTGGCGAGCTCGCTGAGCAGAACGTCGAGCGCCGAGCGCGCCTCGGCATCACCCGCCGGGCGCACGCTCGGCTGAGCAGTCGCCGTGGCCGTTGCCGGGCGCAGTGTCACCTGCGTGGCGCCATCGGGCGCGCTCATCTCGGCGTCCACCGTGCCAGCCGGCGCGCCGTAGCTGAAGCGCAGGGCCGCGCCCTCCTTGACCTGCCCGGCCATGGCAGCCGGCGCAATCTCCCGGATGAGCGCCACGATCTGCTGCTCACTGAGCGGCTCCCGGGTGACCGCGCGCGCGCTGCCGTTGGTCTGGAGGGAGGCCGGCTGGCCGGCGGTAAGCCGGAGCAGGTCGGCGCGCTGGTCCACCAGGAGCTGGATGAGCTTGTCGAGTCGTGCCAATGCAGACCTCAGTCGAGC
>DASSOW010000311.1:0-6050 GCA_035700175.1 Gemmatimonadales bacterium
CGGCGCGCTACGCACTGGAGCGCGGCGCGTGGAAGGAGGCCGCCGCATTGCGCGTCACACCCAGCGCCTATGCTTTTGCCGATGCCATGACCTGGCTGGCCCGGGCGCTGGGTGCCGCGCGCGGCGGCGACACGCTCGCAGCCAGCATTGCGGTCGATACTCTATCGGCGCTGCAGCAGCGGCTCGCGAACGCCAAGGAGGCGTACTGGGCGGAGCAGGTTGCCATCCAGCACCTGGAGGCCTTGGCCTGGCGTGATTTCGCTGCGGGAAGGACGGAGGCGGCGCTGACGCAGATGCGTCAGGCCGTGGAGCGCGAGGCGGCTACCGAGAAGTCGGCGGTCAGCCCTGCCCCGCTCGCTCCGGCGCGTGAGCTGCTCGGCGACATGCTGCTCGAGCTGGGTCAGCGTGACGAAGCGCTCGCCCAATACCGGGCGTCGCTGGAGCGGGAGCCGGGGAGAAGGAGGTCGGAGCAGGGACTCCGGAGGGCGAGCTAGCTTCTTACTCATCCATCTCTGGCATAGCCGCCGTCCTGAGTTGCGCCGGCATGTCGGAAGGAACCACGGAGGCACGGAGACTCGGAGGTTTCAGGGCTCCATATGAGCAGCTCCGTGCCTCCGTGTCTCCGTGGTTCAATTGAAAAGCCCGACGGCAGGTCCTTGATGTTCTCGCACGGAGCTCTCTGCGTTTCTCTGCGTCCTCTGCGCCCCTGCGTTCTGTGGTTACTGCTCTCGGCACATGCTTCGTACGTCCGGATGGCCCCGAGTGCCTGCCCGGCATCGCGCGCTGGACCCCGACGTTCGTCGGGGTGACGGTCAGGTGAGGTTTGTGGAGCAATAACAAGCGGGGAGCCCGCATGCAGCAGAGTTCACCAATCCCCCATCGCACCCTCGGCCGCAGCGGCCTGACCGTCTCGGCCCTGGGCCTCGGCTGCATGGGCATGAGCCACGGCTACGGCCCCGCCAAGGACCGGCAGGAGATGATCACGCTCCTCCGCACGGCCGTTGACCGCGGCGTGACACTCTTCGATACCGCCGAGGCGTACGGGCCGCTCACCAACGAGGAACTGGTGGGTGAAGCGCTGGAGCCCGTGCGGGACCAGGTAGTGATCGCCACCAAGTTTGGATTCAAGGTCTGGCCCCATGCGGAAAAGGACGGCGTGGACAGCCGGCCTGAGCATGTCCGCGAAGTGGCCCACGCCTCGCTCAAGCGGCTGCGGACCGAGACGATCGACCTCTTCTACCAGCACCGGGTGGACCCGGATGTCCCCATCGAGGACGTGGCGGGCGCGGTGAAGAGGTTGATAGAGGAAGGAAAGGTGCGCCACTTCGGGCTGTCGGAGGCCGGCGCGGCGACGATTCGCCGGGCCCATGCGGTCCAGCCGGTGACGGCACTGCAGAGCGAGTACTCGATCTGGTGGCGCCAACCCGAGAAGGAAATCCTGCCGCTGCTGGAGGAGCTGGGTGTCGGCTTCGTGCCGTTCAGCCCGCTGGGCCGAGGCTATCTCACCGGCAAGATCGACGAACGCACCACCTTCGACCAGTCCGATTTCCGGAACATCCTGCCCCGCTTTACCCCGGAACATCGCAAGGCAAACCAGGCCGTCGTCGAACTCCTGCGCCGCATCGCCACGCGGCACCGGGCGACTCCGGCGCAGGTGGCACTGGCATGGCTCCTGGCCCAGCGGCCCTGGATCGTGCCGATCCCTGGTACCACCCGGCTCGAGCGGCTGGACGAGAATCTCGGCGCCACCGCCCTCACGCTCACGCCCGATGATCTCAGGGAGATTGACGACGCGTCGTCGCGGATCCCGGTCCAGGGCGAGAGATATCCCGAGCATCTGGCGCGACGCACCGGGCTCTGACCGGCTGGGGCCGGAGCGCCCGCAGCACATCCCTCGGCGATCCGCCCCACTGCCGGCTCCACGCACGCCGCATCTGCAGGTCTGAGCGAAACCCCGCCACAGCTGCCGCCCGCGTCACATTCGCCCCGTGCTCGAGCGCCTGCCGCGCCCGCTCCAGGCGGATGGCGCGGAGATACTGCAGCGGCGACATGCCCGCATGCTCGAGGAAAAGCCGGTGCAGGTGACGCTCGGTGGCGTGCCCTACCCGCGCCAATGCGGCCATGCTCCAGTCGCGCGCCGGGTCATTCACCATGGCGTCCTGCACCCGGTGCACAGCGGGATGCAGGTGCCCCCGATGCAGCTGCAAGGGTGACTGCTCCGGGTCACGGTCGGACCGCCGCATGTACACCACCATGTCCTCCGCAACACGCGCCGCCAGCGCTTCACCGCATTCCTCGCCAATCAGCTGCAGCGCCACGTCGATCCCCACAGTGATACCGGCGCTCGACGCCAGTCTCCCATCCATCACGAATACCTTGTTCTCGAGCACCCTGGCGTCAGGGGCCAGCGCGCGCAGCGCCGGCAGCAGCTCGTGATGCGTGGTGCAGTGCCGCCCTCCCAGCAGTCCCGCACGCGCCGCGAGGAGCGTCCCTGAGCAAACTGTGACCAGACGATTCTCACTTGTGCTGTCTCGCAAGGCCGCGCCAAGGTGCCAGCCGAGCCAGCGGGCCACGGCGGAGGCCGCCGGCAGGACACGATCGAGATGCTCGGTGGGTTGGCCTGCCACCACCACCCACGTCGGTGTCGCGAGTTCGTCCGGCAGCGGCTCGAGGCCGGCGATGCTGAGCCCGACCGACGTGGCCTGTGTGACAGAGGGGGCCGCAAACCGGAGCCGGAAGCGCGGCGGCAGCCCCTGGCGCCCCCGGTGCTGGTTGGCCAGCCGGAACGCCTCGGCGGGCCCCGCGATGTCGAGCAGCAGCGAATGCGGTGCGATGACGAAGAGCACGTCGATCAGCTGGGCGCGGACAATCATATGGCGGAAAATGATTGAGACTTGTCGGTTCTCGCCGCGACGACATGCCGCACGAACTGTAGTGTACCAGGTACAGGCTGCATCTCGTCGCTCGCCTTCAACCGGTCGAGGTTCCTCATTCGCACCTGCCCTCCCGCGCTTCGTGCGCTGCTCAATATTGCGCTGCTGGCGCTCGCCCTCTGGCCGTTTCCGGACCTCGAATTGCGGGCCCAGGCAGCGTACCCGCGCGGCGTGGACACGACCATCGCGCCGGGCGACGATTTCTTTGGCTACGCCAACGGGGCCTGGCTCAAGGTGGCGGTCATTCCGGAGGGCGCCGATCGCTGGACGGTTCGCGATGAGATCCGGGCCCGCACCAATCGCCAGGTCGTGCAGATGCTCGACGAGGCGCGCCGAGCGGCTCCGGGTTCCCTCGCCCGCAAGGCGGCCGACTTCCGCGCCGCCTGGCTCAATCGGGCCGCTATCGAGCAGAAAGGACTGGCCCCGCTGCAGCCGATGCTCGCTCGCATTGACAGCGCTCAGGACCTGCTCGCGCTCACCCGGCTGCTCGGCAGCACCATGCACGCGGACGTCGATCCACTCAATCTCGGTGTCTACGCCTCGTCATCGGTCCTGGGTCTGTCGGTGGAACACAGCATCCACGGCGAGAAAGGGTACACCGCGTTCCTGGTGCAGGGTGGACTGGGGTTGGGCGACCGGTCCCGATATCTCGACGCTGATTCCGGCGCAGTCGAGCGCCTCAATCGCTATCGCGACTATGTAACCAGCCTGTTCATGTTCGCGAGACTCGATCACGCGGCGGAACGAGCGGAATCGGTGCTCGCGCTTGAGAGAGCGCTCGCGGAGACGCAGGCCACACTCGAAGCCAGTGCGGTGGACCGCAACGCCGACCATCTATGGTCCCGCGCCGACTTTGCACGCGAGGCCCCCGGCATGGACTGGGACGCGTACTTCGAGGCGGCCGGACTGGGTCAGCAGCAGATGATCGTTGCGTGGCAGCCCTCCGCCGTCAGGGGTGTCGCCCAACTGGTGGCGTCGCAGTCCATCGAGTCCTGGAAGAACTATCTGCGCTTCCACCTCATTGACCACTACGCGGAGGTCCTGCCGCGTTCGTACGCCGAGGCCGCCGCCGACCTGCGCGGGGACAATCGCACACCCGAGCGGCGCGCGCTTGCCGCCACGGAATTGCTCATGGCGGATGCCATCGGCGAGCTCTACGCCAGGCGCTGGTTCTCACCGGCGCAGAAGGCGCGGGTGGAGCGCATCGTCGCGAACGTGGCCGCGGCGTTCCGCTCACACGTGGCCCGGGCAGCATGGCTTTCGCCCGCCAGCCGGGAGACCGCACTGGCCAAGCTCGACCGGCTCTATGTCGGAGTGGGATATCCTGATCGATGGGAAGACTGGAGCGATCTGGTCATCGAGACGGACGACGCGATCGGGAACGTGCAGCGCATCGAGGACCGCAACTATCACCGCGCGCTGGATCGGCTGGACCAGCCTTATGATCCGCACGAATGGGTGCTCACGCCGAGGGTGCCCGGCGCCGTCCTGGTCTTCCAGCAGAATGCCTACACCTTCAGTGCGGCCTTGCTGCAGCCGCCCAAGTTCGACTCAACGGCGTCGGACGCCGAGGCCTATGGCGCGATCGGCGCGATCATCGCCCACGACATCAGCCATTTCGTGGATGTACTGGGTGTCAACTACGAACCCGATGGCCGCATGCATCAGTGGTGGACGGACACTGATTCCGCGCGTTTCGAGGCGGCCGCCGAGCCGATCGTGAGGCAGTTCTCCGGATATGAGCCACTGCCGGGGCTCCGGGTGGACGGCCGCCTCACGAGAACCGAGAACGTGGCTGACCTCGCCGGCCTCACCGCGGCGTTCGAGGCGTACCGCGCATCGCTTGGCGCACGCGCCGGCGACCCCCGCGTCATGCACCGGGAAGACCGCGCATTCTTCATCGCGTTTGCACAGGCCTTCGGCGCCAGGCTGAGCGACGCGGCGCTGCGCGCGCAGCTTGCCACGGATCACGCTCCCGATCAGTACCGGATGGATACCGTGCGCAACCTGGATGCCTGGTACGACGCCTTCGACGTGGTCCCCGGCCAGCAGCTCTACCTCGAGCCGAGCGCTCGCGTGCACATCTGGTAGGCGCGGAAGCGCGTGCGCGTTACCGTCTGCGAATTGCCCCACGAGCCCGAGGAGCTCGATGCCGCGTGGGCAGCGTTGTGCGAGCATACCCGCTCGCGGCGGTCACAGCTGGTACTGCTTCCCGAGTTCGCCATGCTGGACCCGGTATGGGAATCTGACCGGTTTGATTCTGCCCGGTGGAGCGCGATCGAGGCAGCCGGCCGCAATCAGATCCAGTGCCTTCCCGCGCTCGGCGTTGAGCACGTGGTCGGTACCCGCCCGGTCTGCGTCGACGGGCGGCGCCTGAACCAGGCCTATCATTGGTCGGCACGCGACGGAATACAGCCACTCCGCAGCAAGTACTTCATGCCTGAGCAGCCGGGTAACTGGGAGGCAACCTGGTTTCACCCGGGCGACCCGGCATTTCCCTGCTATCGCGCCGGCCCGGCGTCCTTTGGCGTGAACATCTGCACCGAGCTCTGGGCGCTGGAGACGTACGGCAGGTACGCCGCACAGGGCGTCGACATGGTGCTGTCGCCCCGGGCGACGTCGGCCGCAACCGCGCCCGCCTGGCTGCCGCTGGGTGTGGTCGCCGCCATCCGTTCAGGCGCCTACTGCCTTTCATCCAATCGGGTGGATCGGACGGGGGCGTGCGGTCGTGGGAGCTGGATCATCGATCCCGCCGGCACGGTCCTGGCCCTCACGTCTGCCACCATGCGCTGCGCCACACGGGAGATTGACCTGATGGTGGCGACGGAGGCGAAGGGGACGTATCCGAGGAATGCCCTGCGCGCCTGGCGCCAGGCGCTCAGCGCAGCAAAGGGATCGACCCCCTGCGGCTCGTAACCCATGACCCATGACCCATGACCCATCACCGGCGACCCGCAACTCTCCTCTCACGCAACGCGCGATTCCACGCTATAATCCCTCCAGCAGGCAGCGCCCTTCGACCGCCGGCTGACCATGCCCCATTCCTCGCCATCCGTGAGCCACCTCCTCCAGGAGTTGAGGGCCGGCAACAAGTCCGCCTTCGAGGACCTGTTGCCG
>DASSOW010000312.1:0-2235 GCA_035700175.1 Gemmatimonadales bacterium
ACGCCCAGCTCATTGCCGGCAACGTGGCCACCGAGGACGGGGCGCGCGAGCTGGTACGCCGTGGCGCCGACGCCGTCAAGGTGGGCATTGGTCCGGGGAGCATCTGCACCACCCGGGTCGTAACCGGCGTGGGCGTGCCGCAGGTGACGGCCATCATGGACGCCCTGCGCGGCGCGGGGGACGTGCCCGTCATCGCCGATGGCGGCATCAAGTACTCGGGAGACGTGGTGAAAGCGCTCGCCTCTGGGGCGTCCTCTGCCATGATGGGCTCGATGCTGGCCGGCACCGAGGAGAGCCCCGGGGAAAGCGTGCTCGCCGAGGGGCGCCGGTTCAAGATGATCCGCGGCATGGGCAGCCTTGCCGCCATGCAGGACGGCTCGGCCGATCGCTATTTCCAGGAAGGCGAGCTGGCGCCATCCAAGATGGTGCCGGAAGGGATCGAGGGGCGCGTGCCCTACAAGGGCCCCGTCGCCGACGTCCTGTTCCAGATGGTTGGTGGGCTCCGGAGCGGCATGGGCTACTGCGGCGTGGGCGATATCGAATCGCTGCAGCGCGACGTGGAGTTCGTCCAGATCACCTCGGCCGGGCTCCGTGAGTCGCACCCGCATGATGTGACCATTACGAGAGAAGCACCGAACTACAGCGCGTGAGGTCGCGCGTCTCGGGTCATGGGTCTTGCGACTCGCGACTCGTGACCCGCGACCCGCGGCTCTTGATCACCATCATCCAACCCGTACCCACATGACCGACACAGCCCAGCCCCGCGAGCAATGGGGCTCTCGTATCGGCCTGATTCTCGCCATGGCCGGCAATGCAGTGGGCCTGGGGAATTTCCTGCGATTCCCCAACCAGCTCACCCAGAACGGCGGCGGGACGTTCATGATCCCGTACTTCATCGCATTCATCCTCGTGGGCATTCCGCTCATGTGGATCGAATGGGGTGTGGGCCGGCACGGGGGACAGTATGGCGAGGGTTCGGTGCCGGGCATGTTCGACCGGCTCTGGAAGAACCCGCTCGCCAAGTATCTCGGCGTCCTCGGCCTGTTCATGCCGCTGGTGGTGCTGATCTACTACTGCTACATCGAGTCGTGGACGCTGGCATGGACGCTGTTCTCCGTGACCGGTGCGACCCGCGGGCTGGACCAGGCGGGCATGCGTCAGTTCCTTGCGTCCTATCAGGACCTCGGCAACGGCACGGTCCATGGATTCTGGACCCCGTTCGCCTTCTTCTTCATCACCATCGGCGTCAACTTCTGGGTGGTGAGCAAGGGACTCACGGCCGGCATCGAGCGGCTGGCCAAGATCGGGATGCCGATACTCTTTGCCTTTGCCGCCATCCTGGTCATCCGGGTGCTCACGCTCGACTCGCACCCGGAGATCGTGAATGGCGTGGCGACGGGCCAGATGGTGGGGCCCTGGCAGGGGCTCGACTGGATGTACAGCCCCGACTGGTCGGCCCTCAACAAGCCGAGCGTGTGGCTGGCGGCGGCCGGGCAGATCTTCTTCACGCTGTCCGTGGGCATGGGGTCGCTCCAGGCCTACGCCTCGTACCTGACCAAGAAAGACGACATCGCCCTCTCCGGTCTCGCGACGGCCGCCACCAACGAGACGGCGGAGGTGGTGCTGGGCGGTTCGCTCGCGATCCCGGCCATCGTGGCCTTCTTCGGCATCACCGGCGCCGTTGCCATTGCCAAGGGTGGTACCTTCGATCTCGGCTTCGTCGCCATGCCGCTGGTATTCAACCAGCTGCCGGGCGGCGCCATCATGTCGGCCGTGGCGGGCGTGATGTGGTTCGGGCTGCTGTTCTTTGCCGGCATCACGTCCTCGGTCGCCATGGCCACACCCGCGCTCTCCTTCATGGAAGAGCACTTCGGCTGGAGCCGGAAGAAGAGTGCCTGGATCATGGGCTCGGTGGCGGTGCTGCTGGGGCTCTTCCACATCATCTGGTATACCGGTGGCTTCCTGGCCGAGTGGGACTACTGGGCAGGAACGTTCGGGCTCGTCATATTGGCACTGGTCGAGACGATCCTCTTCATGTGGGTGTACGGGCCGGACAACGCGTGGCGCGAGCTGCATGAGGGGGCCTCGATCCGGATTCCGCGCATCTTCAAGTTCATCATGACGTACATTACGCCAGTGTTCCTGCTGGTCATGATGGCGTGGTGGATCAAGCAGGATGCCCTGCCGACGTTGCTGTACCAGGGAGTACCCGAAGACCAGCATGCCACCAGGACG
>DASSOW010000313.1:0-14600 GCA_035700175.1 Gemmatimonadales bacterium
CTGGACGGACCGAAGCTAACCTGTCAGACCTGTCCGCCTCGTCCGCCTCGTCCGCCCTGTCCGCCTCGTCCGCCTCGTCCGCCTCGTCCGCCTCGTCCGCCCCGTCCGCCCCGTCCGCCTTCCCGGCTGTCCGCCAGTCCGACTATATTTCCCAGCTATCCCCAAACCCAGGGAGCGGGCTTGGCGTACAGCATGACCGGCTACGGCGCCGCCGAGGGGCAGACCGCCCGCGGCACGCTGCGGATCGAGATTCGCACCGTCAATCATCGTTTCCTGAACGTCGCGCTCAAGCTGCCGTCGGAACTGCTGTCGCTCGAGGCGGAGCTGCGCGAGGCCCTGCGGCGGGACTTCGAGCGAGGCCATGTGGCGGTGTCGGCTCGCTGGCTGGGAAGCGACGACAGCGTGCCGCGGGTCACCGTAGACCTGGAGCATGCCCGTCAGGTGGCCCTGGCGCTGAGGGACCTGCAGTCGGCGCTGGGCCTGGGTGGCGAACTCGACCTGGCACTGGTGGCCCGGCAGCCCGACGTGCTCACGCGCAATGCCATTGCGTCCGAGCCGCCAGTGTGGGACGAAATTGCACCGATTGTCGCGGCGGCGACCGAAGCCTGCCGGGTCATGCGCGAGCGGGAAGGCGCGGCCCTGACGCAGGACATCCTGGAGCGGCTCGACCACCTCGATGCCGCCGCGCGCGAGATCTCGGCGCTGGCGCCAGCTCGCCTGGTACGCGAACGGGATCGGCTCCGCAAGGCAGTGTCCGAACTGCTTGAGGGCCGCGCCATGGATGAAACGCGGCTGGCCCAGGAACTCGCCGTGAACGCCGACCGGCTCGACGTCACCGAGGAACTGGTGCGCTTCCGCACTCACACGTCGGCTTGCCGGGAGACCCTTGGTGGCGCAGAGCCGGTGGGGAAGCAGCTGGGCTTCCTGGCCCAGGAAATGGGACGTGAGGTCAACACCGTCGGCTCCAAAGCCAATGACGCCGACATCGCCCGGCTGGTCATTGGCATGAAGGGCGAGCTGGAAAAGATTCGCGAGCAGCTCGAGAACCTGGAGTGAAGCCGTTCCTGCTGGTGCTCTCGTCCCCGTCGGGCGGCGGCAAGACCACCATCGCCCGATCGCTGCTGGATGGCCGCGATGAGCTGGGCTACTCCGTGTCTGCCACCACGCGGGCGCTGCGTGCTGGCGAAGAGGACGGACGGGACTACCACTTCCTGACCCGCGACGAATTCCGGCGACGGATTGACGCTGGCGCTTTCGTGGAGTGGGCCGAGTACGGTGGCAATCTCTACGGCACGCTGTGGAGCGAAGTGGAGATGCTCTTCAGCGCCGGACGGATTCCGGTGCTGGACATCGACATCCAGGGCGCCCAGCAGATCCGGTCCGCGATGCCGGATGCGGTGCTGGTGTTCGTGATGCCGCCCTCGGCAGCGGTCCTGGCGGAGCGGCTCAAGCACCGGAATACCGAGGCGCCGGCAAGGATCCGGCAGCGGCTGGAAGTCGCAGCGCTCGAGGTGGAGGCCATTCCGGCGTACGACTATGTCGTCGAGAACGACAACCTGGTGGCCGCCGTGTCCATGGTGGCGTCCATCATCGATGCGGAACTGCATCGCACCACCCGGCAGCCGGACTTGCCGGTCCAGATCGAGCGGTTTCAGCGAGATGTGAGAGATGAGGCGAGGCGGATCTAGATCGGTCGACAGTCGACCGTCAACGGTCGGCTGCGTTCGTTGACCGTAGACCGTAGATCGTAGACCAATACTTACGGAGCACCAATGCGTATCGTCACCCCGAAGGAAGTCGCAGCCAAGGCAGGCAACAAGTACCTGGGCGTCCTCGTGGCCGCCAAGTTTGCCCGATATCTCAACGAGTTTCCCCAGGGCCACGAAGCGCTGAGCGGTGAGGAGAAGCTCACCACGCTCTCGATCGAGGCGCTGGCGGATGGTGACCTGAACTACAAGCTGGTCCGGCGCCGCCGCTCCGAGGCCTGACGCCGGTGTGGACCGGCCGGCGCGTCGTGCTGGGCGTGTCGGGCGGGATCGCGTGCTACAAGAGCTGCATCCTCGCCCGGCGGCTGTCCGAGGCGGGCGCCGGGGTTGACGTCGTCATGACCCGCGCCGCTCAGGAGTTCGTGCGGCCGGTCACTTTCGAAGCACTGACGGGGCGCCCTGTCCTGACTTCCCTCTGGGAGCCGGGCAGGGCGCTTTCGCATGTCCGCCTGGCGCAGGACGCAGACGTCATCATCGTCGCCCCGGCCACCGCGCAGCTCATTGCCCGGTTTGCCCAGGGCATGGCCGACGATTTTCTTACCGCGCTGCTGCTCGCCGCTACCGCGCCCGTCCTGCTCGCGCCGGCCATGAACGATGAAATGTTCGCGTCGGAGGCGACGCGTGCGAACCTGGCCCGACTCGACCAGCGAGCCGCGCTCGTGGGTCCGGCCACCGGCGCACTGGCTGAAGGCCCCAGTGATCGGCCCGGGCGGATGAGCGAACCCGACGTGATCATGGCCCATGCCGAGCGACTGGTTCGCGCGCGCGCCAGCCATCTGGCCGGCAAACGTGTTATCGTGACTGCTGGCCCCACGCGTGAGTCCATCGATCCGGTGCGTGTCATCACCAACCGGTCGAGTGGGCGCATGGGATTCGCGCTCGCGGCGGCCGCTTGGACCCGCGGTGCCGACGTGCTGCTCATCAGCGGCCCTTCCGCGCTCGCAGCGCCCGACGGGGTCGAGGTCATTCGAGTGGAGTCCACCGACGACCTCGCTGCGGCCGTGCAGGCGGCCCTCCCCGGCGCCGACGTGCTGGTCATGGCTGCAGCGCCGGCGGACTTCCGGCCGGCCCGAGCGGAGCCAACCAAGCGGGCACGCGGTCAAGGCGAGATGCAGATCGAACTTGTGCCCACGGCGGACGTGCTGGAGTCAACGGCGGCATCCCGGAAGCCGGGTGCCATCATCGTGGGGTTTGCGCTGGAGACCGGCAACGCGCTGGCTCGCGCACGCGAAAAGCTGGCACGCAAGCGGCTGGACCTGATCGTCGTCAACGATGCGCTGGAGCCCGGTGCAGGATTCGAAGTGACGACCAACCGGGTCACATTGGTTGGACGCGATGGCAGCGTGGCCGAGCTTCCATTGGCGTCCAAGCAGGAAGTGGCTCACTTGATACTGGATGCCGTGGAGGCACGGCTTGGCTGACGCCCGCCTGCGGTACCTGCGCCAGCAGCTGGAGTTGGGAGGTCCCGAGGTGGTGACGTCACGGACGAGTTTTCCGGGGCCGGAGGACGAAAAGCGGCCAGCCAAGGTGAACGCGCGTCCCAGCTGGCGGACGGACGCACCGGAGGTGCCCGAGGATGGCATCACGGTCCAGCCGCCGGCAGGGCTGCTGGACACCGAGGGCCTCAGCGACCTCAGCCTGGAGCAGGTGGCGGAGCGGATCCGAACGACCTTCTGTTGTGACCTCTGCCCCAGGCGGATCAACGCCGTGCCGGGCGAGGGCAACCCGAAGGCGCAGCTGATGCTCATCGGCGAGGGGCCGGGAGCCACCGAAGATGAGACGGGCCGGCCGTTCGTCGGCGCTGCCGGTCAGTTGCTGGACAAGATCCTGGGCGCGATTGGGCTGGAGCGGAAGGATGTCTTCATCACAAACGTGGTGAAGTGCCGGCCCCCGCAGAACCGCAAGCCGCTCCCCGACGAAGTCGCTTCCTGCATGCCGTACCTGCATCGTCAGCTTGCGCTCATCAAGCCGAAGGTGATCTTGTTGCTGGGGGGCACCGCCGCCGAGGCGCTGCTCGCGAGAAAGCAGTCATTGGGTCAGTTCCGGGGCAAGGTGCACCACTACGGCAGTATCCCCGTGGTCGCCACCTACCATCCCGCGGCGCTGCTCCGCAACCCGAACTGGAAGAAGCCGGCCTGGGATGACGTCCGTATCGCCCGACAATTACTCGACCAGTGAGTCGTATGTAGGCCGCAGCGCACCGTGGAGCAATGAAGCCGAGCAGGCCGTGCTCGGCGCCATGCTGCTCGACCAGGATGCGGCGCTGCGCGCCACCGAGTCACTCACCGACACCATGTTCTACCGCGAGGCCCATCGCCGGCTCTTCCGGGCCATGGTGGGGCTCACCGAACGCCGGGTGGTGATCGACCACGTCACCCTGCGGGATGAACTCATGCGCCGGGGCGAGCTCGACGCCGCCGGCGGGCTCGAGTACCTGGCCGAACTGGTGGATGCCGTGCCCACGGCGGCCAACCTTGAGTTCCACGCCCGGATCGTCAAGGACAAGGCCATCCTCCGGCGCCTGATCGAGAGCGCCACTGCCATCGTGACTGAGGCCTACGACGCCAAGGCCGTCGCCGGCGACCTCCTGGACTCTGCCGAGTCCCGGATCTTCCAGATTTCCCAGCAGCGCGGCGCCGAAGGGTTCACCCGCATCAAGGAGATGCTGTGGCCCACCATGGAGCGCATCGAAACGCTCCAGAAGAGCGGGAAAGCGATTACCGGAGTTCCCAGCGGATTCGTAGACTTGGATGCGCTCACCAGCGGCTTCCAGCCGTCGGAGCTGGTGATCGTGGCGGCGCGGCCGTCGATGGGGAAGACCGCCTTCGTGCTCAACGTGGCCGCCAACGCGGCGCTGGAGGGGCATGGCATCGCGATCTTCTCGCTGGAAATGTCCAAGGAAGCGCTGGTGCACCGGCTGCTCACCTCCATGGCCCGGGTGGACAGCCAGCGGGTCCGCCACGGGACGCTCAGGGATTTCGACTTTACCCAGCTGGCGCGCGCGGCGGGACTGCTGCAGAGCTGCCCGCTCTGGATTGACGACCAGCCGGCCCTCACGCTGCTGCAGATGCGCTCCAAGGCCCGGCGGCTAAAGGCCGAGTACAACATTGGCGCCGTCGTGGTGGACTATCTGCAATTGATGCGAAGCCCGGACTATTCCGAGAACCGGGTGCAGGAGATTTCGGACATCTCGCGCTCGCTGAAGGCGCTCGCGCGCGAGCTGGAAGTGCCGGTGCTCGCGCTCTCGCAGCTCTCCCGCGCCTCGGAGCAGCGCGGCGGCGAGCGCAAGCCAATCCTCTCCGACCTGCGCGACTCGGGTGCCATCGAGCAGGATGCCGATCTGGTGCTCTTCATCCATCGCCCCGAGTACTACGACCGCGAAGACGAAAGTAAGCGCGGCGTGGCGGAGATCATGCTGTCCAAGAACCGCAATGGCCCCACCGGAGACATCACGCTCCGCTTCAGCCGGGAGTACACCCGGTTCGACAACCTCTCCACCCGCGAGGATCCGGAGTAGCATGGCACGGGTACGGTCGGTCTATCGCTGCACCGAATGCGGGCAGGAACATCCCAAGTGGGTGGGCCGCTGTGACGCCTGCGGCGAGTGGAATACCGTGGCGGAAGAACCGGTGGCCGCCGCGCCGGCACGCCGGACTGCCCGCCGCGGTATTGGCGTCCATGCCGCGGGCCCAGTCGAGACGCCGCACCGCCTGCGTGAAGTCGCCGACCAGCCCCTGGTCCGCTGGACCACTGGATTGGATGAGTTTGACTTCGTGCTGGGCGGCGGCCTGGTGCCCGGCTCGATGACGCTCATTGGCGGTGAACCGGGCATCGGCAAGTCCACCCTGCTCATGCAGGCCGCCGCTCGGCTGGTGGGCACCGGCCGGCGAGTGCTCTACGCCAGCGGGGAAGAGAGCCCGGAGCAGCTGCGCCTGCGCGCCGATCGGCTTCGTGAAGATGCCGGTGACGTGCATGTGCTGGGGGAAACCTCGCTCGAGCGGGTGCTGGCATCGGCCATTGCCCTGCAGGCAGACCTGGTGGTCCTCGATTCGATCCAGACGGTGTACACCGAGTCGCTGGAAAGCGCGCCCGGCAATGTGGGCCAGGTGCGCGAGTGCGCCGGCCAGCTGATGCGCTTCGCCAAGGAGTCGGGCACCTCGGTGGTCGTGGTGGGACACGTCACCAAGGGCGGCGGGATCGCCGGCCCCAAGACGCTGGAGCACATCGTCGACACGGTGCTCTATTTCGAGGGCGAGTCCACGCTCGACTACCGGCTGTTGCGCGCCACCAAGAACCGGTTCGGTTCGGTGGATGAGCTGGGTGTCTTCACCATGACTGATGCCGGCCTCCTGCCAGTGCCCAATCCGAGCGCCGTCTTCCTGGCCGCGCGCGCCACCAATATCGCCGGCAGCGCCATCACCGCACTGATGGAAGGGACGCGCCCCGTGCTGGTGGAGGTGCAGGCACTGGCGTCGCGCTCCGGCTACGGCACGCCGCAGCGCGTCGCCACCGGTCTGGATCCCAAGCGCCTCGCCGTGCTGCTGGCCGTGCTCGAGCGGCGCGCCGCTACCTCGTTCGCTGACCTCGACGTCTTCGTGCAGGCTACCGCCGGCGTGCGGCTCTCGGAGCCAGGCGCCGACCTTGCGGTGGCCGCCGCGCTGGTCTCGAGTCTCTACAACCGGCCCGCTCCAGCCGATGTCATCTTCCTCGGTGAAATCGGCCTCGGGGGTGAGGTGCGGCCCGCCACCGGGCTCGATCGGCGCGCGGCGGAAGCCTCTCGCCTGGGCTTCCGCCGGCTCTTCTGCTCGGCTCGGCTGGCTGCCCCGGTGGCGGGCATTCAGGTCGTGCCGCTCGAAAACATCGGGGACCTGGTACAGCGCCTTGCCGCGTGACGCAGGCGTCCTGCTGGTCGCAGCGGGACGGGGCGAACGGGCCGGCGAAGGGGAGCCCAAGCAGTTTCGTCCCATCGCCGGCGTGCCAATGCTCCTGCGTGCGCTCCGTCCCTTCGCTTCGCATCCCGACATCGGCCAGATCATGATTGCACTGCCTGCCCACGTCGTGGCCTCGCCGCCCGACTGGCTCGCGGCTGCCGCGGGCGAACGCGTGCGGTTCGTGTCGGGTGGTGCGACCCGGCGAGAGTCGGTTGCCCGGGCGCTGCACGGACTCGATGAGGGCGTGCAGGTTGTGCTGGTGCACGATGCCGCCCGGCCGTTCGTGAGCCGGGAGACGATCGATGCTGTGATCGAGGTGGTGCGGCAGGGCGATGGCGCGGTGGCAGCGGTGCCGGTGCACGATACGCTCAAGATGGCCGATCCCCGGCACGTGATCACCACCACGATGCCCCGCGAGGGGCTCTGGCGGGCGCAGACGCCGCAAGGGTTTCCGCGCGGCATGCTGGAGGATGCCCATGCGCATGCGGCGCCGGATGTCGATGCCACCGACGACGCCATGCTGGCCGAGGCACGGGGCCATCGCCTCAGGGTCGTGCCCGATTCTCCGCTCAACCTCAAGATCACCAGCAGCCAGGATTTTGTCCTGGCCGATGCGCTGGCGAGCCGGCTCGCATGATCCTCCCGTTCCAGAGCGACGCCGAGGTGCGAGCGGCGGCACCGGCGGTGCGCACCCAGCTCGAGGCGGGGCGGCTCGTCGCCTATCCCACCGAGACTGTGTACGGACTGGGCTCGGCGCCCCAGGAGTCCGCCCTGGCAGAGCTGGCGCGGCTCAAGGGGCGGCCGCCGAGAAAGCCCTTTCTGCTGCTGGTGTCGGGGCGGCTCATGGCGGAGGAGTGGGGCCTTGTCTTCCCGCCGTCGGCTCGCGCCATGGCGGATTTCTTCTGGCCGGGACCGCTCACGCTGGTACTGCGGGGCGGGGAGGGCCGGCTCCCCGATCAGCTCCGCGGCCCGGAGGGCGGCATCGCCGTGCGGCACACGTCGCACGCCGGCATGGCGCTCCTGGTCCGACTGGTCGGGTTTCCCATTACGTCCACGTCCGCGAATCGCCCCGGCGGGCCGCCGGCGCCCGGTGTGGCGCGGCTGGAGACGCTCTTTGCCGATGCCGTGGCCGATGGCCTGCTGCTCGTTCTCGACGGCGGTGTCCTTGGCAATGTTCCGCCTTCCACTATCGTTGACTGCACGGGTCCCGTGCCCGTGCTGATCCGTGAGGGCGCGTTACCGCGCCCCGAACTGCGCCGCGCTGTCGGCCGTTACGCGCCCTGATTGCTGCTCATGCACATTCTTTTTGTCTGTACCGGAAATACTTGTCGCAGTCCGCTGGCC
Source organism: Gemmatimonadales bacterium (assembly GCA_035700175.1). GTDB lineage: Bacteria > Gemmatimonadota > Gemmatimonadetes > Gemmatimonadales > GWC2-71-9 > CAMLHP01. The sequence goes on from DASSOW010000313.1 coordinate 8,042, forward strand.
GAGGCCCTGCTCCGACAGGAACTCGAACGACGCAACATCCAGGGTGTCGAGGTCAGCTCCGCCGGCACCGGCGCCTGGGACGGTGCGCCGGCGTCGGAAGGTGCCTATCTCGTGGCGCTGGAGCACGGTCTCGACCTCAGCGCACACCGGGCCCGCCTGCTCACGCGCGACCTGGTGCGCCAGTCGGACCTGATTCTTACCATGAGCCCGCATCACCGGGCGCGGGCCGAGGCACTCGGCGCCGAGACCAAGGCGCACACCCTGGTGGGTTATGCCGGAGAGGGTGACGACACCGAGGTGCCGGATCCCTATGGCAGCGACCTCGATGATTATCGCCTCGCGTTTGACCGCCTCACGTCACTGATCACGGTCGCAGCCGATCGGCTCGCGGCCGCGCGCTGACATGCCGAGCCGCCGGATTCGCGTCTTCGCCCTGCTGGGCGACCCGGTGGTGCATTCGCTGTCGCCCGCGATGTACAACGCTGCCTTCCGCGCACTTGGTATTCCCGCCGTCTACGTACCCATCCGCTGCAGCTCCCGCGACCTTCCCGGCCTGATGGGTGGCATTGCCCGCTCGGGTGGGGGCGGCAACGTGACGGTGCCGCACAAGGAGCTGGCCGCGCGGCTGGTGCAGGACGCGAGTGACACGGCGCGCGCCGCCGGCGCCTGCAACACGTTCTGGCGCCACGCCGAGCGCGTCCGGGGGGACAACACCGACGTGGCTGGCGTCATCGCCTCCATGGCAGAGCTGGGCGTGTGTGGCGGGGCCTGGCTGGTGGCCGGCACCGGTGGCGCGGCGCGGGCGGTGGTGCTCGCGGCCCGGGAGAAGGGCGCCCGGGTCGCGGTGCGGTCGCGCGACCGCGCGCGGGCGGCAGAATTCGGCGAGTGGGTGGCCAAGGCCGGCGTGGAAGCAGCCGCAGCGGAAGAATGTGACGTGCTGGTCAACGCCACACCTCTGGGGTTGCGGCGGGATGACGCGCCGCCCATTCCGCTGGAGCAGGCGCCCCAGGCGCGGGCGGCGCTCGACCTTGTCTACACCAGCGGCGAGACCCCGTGGGTCCATCACTGCCGGGCACGCGGTCTCGAAGCGCGCGACGGCCGCACCATGCTGCTGGCGCAGGGCGTGGCAGCATTCCGCCGCTGGTATCCGGACATCGATCCTCCCGAGGAAATCATGCGGGCGGCGCTACGTGATGCCCTTCGCTGAGCTCGCGCGCCACTGGCGGCGGGCGGAGCAGGTGCTGCTGCCGCCCGCATGCCTGTTGTGCAAGTCTCCCGTGCCGACGAGCGACGGCGATGCCCTGATCTGCGGGCTCTGCCGCCGGCGCTGGCAGCCGGTGCCGGCGCCCCTCTGCGGCCGCTGCGGCAGCATGGCGGAGGGCTCCGAAGCATGCACCTTCTGCGCGGACTGGCCGCCGGGGCTGGAACAGGCGCAGAGCGCCGTCTTTCTCGATCACGGTGCCCGCCGCACGGTCCACGCCCTCAAGTACCAGGGCTGGTGGCGCGCGGCCGAGCCGATGGCGCTGGCCATGCGCAGCCTCGCGCCACTGCAGCCCGGCGCAGTGCTTGTGCCCATTCCGCTCGGCTCGCGCCGCCGTCGACGACGGGGTTACAATCAGAGCGAGCGGCTGGCGCATGCGCTCGCGGCCCTCACCGGCCTTCCGTTGCACGAAGGGCTGCTGGTGCGGGCACGGGAAACGCGCTCCCAGACTGCGCTCACGCCCGAGGCGCGCCAGGCCAACATCGCCGGTGCATTCGAGGCCGCATCCCGGGCGAGGGAACAGCGGGTTGTTCTGGTAGATGACGTCTTCACGACCGGCGCCACGCTGCTCGATGCAGCGCGGGCGCTGAGCCAGGCAGGCGCGGCATGGGTGGGTGCAGTTACTTTTGCGCGCGCCGGGACGATGTAGGGACGCCCCGCGGGCCGCCCCGAGCCCCGGCGCGCAACGAAACCTCAGGTGGGAGTGGGCATGGCCATTCGGGTCGCGATCAACGGATTCGGGCGAATCGGGCGGAACGTGGTGCGGGCCGCTCGCAAGATGAACATCAAGGACATCGACTTCGTCGCGGTCAATGACCTGACCGACGTGAAGACGCTGGCGCACCTGCTGCGCTACGACTCGGTTCATGGGAAATTCGACGGGGAAGTCGAAGCCAGGGACGGCGCCATCGTGGTGGACGGCGACGAGATCAAGGTGCTGAGCGAGAAGGACCCCGCGCGCCTGCCCTGGAAAGACCTCAATGTGGACGTGGTGCTGGAATCCACCGGGCGGTTCACCGACCGTGATTCGGCCGCGAAGCACCTTGCCGCCGGCGCGAAGAAGGTGGTCATCTCCGCCCCCGGCAAGAACGAGGACATCACGCTGGTGGTGGGCGTCAATGAGGAGAAGTACGATCCCGCCAGGCACCACATCATCTCCAACGCCAGCTGCACCACCAACTGCCTGGTCCCCGTGGTGCGCGTGATGCTCGACTCCCTCGGCTTCGTGCGCGGCTTCATGACGACGGTACACTCCTACACCAACGACCAGAACATTCTCGACCTGCCGCACAAGGACCTGCGCCGCGCGCGGGCCGCGGCCATGTCCATCATTCCCACCACCACCGGTGCCGCCCGCGCCACCGCGCTCGTCATCCCGGAAGTGAAGGGCAAGATCGATGGCACCGCGATGCGGGTGCCGACGCCCGACGTCTCAATCGTGGCGCTTGCCGCAGTGGTGGAGAAGCCCACCAGCGAGGAAGAAGTCAACAATGCTTTTCGTGCTGCAGCCGGCGGCCGGCTGAAGGGCATCCTGGCGGTTTCCGACGAACCGCTGGTCTCGGTGGACTACACGGGCAACCTCGCCTCTAGCACGGTGGATGCGCTTTCCACCAGTGTCGTGGACGGCACCCTGGTCAACGTGACCTCCTGGTATGACAACGAAATGGGCTACTCGGCGCGCTGCGTGGACCTGGTGCGCTACGTGGGGTCGAAGTTGTGAAGCGGACGCTTGAATCGCTGGACCCGGGCGCGCTGGATGGCCGGCGCGCCCTTGTGCGTGTGGACTTCAACACCCCCATCGAGAATGGCCAGGTGGCGGACGACACCCGCATCCGCGCGGCGCTTCCTACCATCGGCTACCTGCGGGAAAAGGGCGCGCGCGTGGTATTGCTGTCTCACCTCGGGCGGCCCAAGGGCGAGCGGAACCCCAAGTACAGCCTGAAACCGGTGGCGCGCGCGCTGGAGAGCCTGCTGGGTGCGCCGGTAACATTCCTGGACGATCCCACGAGCGATGAGGCGGTGACCGCCACGCGCCGCCTGCCGCGGGGCGGCGTCGCGCTGGGCGAGAACACCCGATTCTTTCCGGGTGAGGAGAAGAACGACGCCGAGCTGGCGAAGAAATTTGCCGCGCTGGGCGATTTCTATGTCAACGATGCTTTCGGGTCGGCCCATCGGGCCCACGCGAGCACCGAGGCGGTGGCTCACCTGCTCAAGCCCGCGGTGTCGGGTTTTCTCATGGAGAAAGAGCTTCGCTACCTCGGCGACGCGCTCAATGACCCGAAGCGGCCCTTCGTCGCCGTGCTGGGCGGCGCCAAGATCTCCGGCAAGATCGACCTGATCGGTGCGCTCCTGCCCAAGGTAGACCAGATCCTCATTGGTGGCGCCATGGCGTGCACCTTCTTCTGCGCCATGGGGCTTGGCACCGGCACCTCGCTGGTGGAGGAAGACCGGGTGGACATGGCGGCGTCGCTCCTCAAGCAGGGCGGCCGCAAGATTGTCCTGCCCGCCGGCGCCGTGGTGGCGCAGAAGCTCGAGGCCAACGCGGAGACGCGGACCGTGAAGCGCGACGCGATTCCCGACGGCTGGGCGGTGTACGATATCGACTCCATGACGGAGCAGGATTTCAGCGCCGCCATCGACCAGGCTGGCACCGTCATCTGGAACGGGCCGATGGGCGTCTTCGAGACGCCGCCCTTTGACCACGGCACCATGGCCATTGCGCGCGCCATGGCGCACGCAACATCGCACGGTGCCATCACCGTCGTAGGTGGCGGTGACTCGGCGGCCGCCGTGGCGCAGGCCGGGCTGGATGCGCAGATGACGCACGTCTCCACTGGTGGCGGTGCGTCGCTCGAGTTCCTGGAAGGGAAGACGCTGCCGGGCGTCGCCGCGCTGGACGACGCATGAACCGGCGTCGCATCTTCGCGGCCAACTGGAAAATGCATCACGGCCCGTCCTCGGCGCGCGCCTTCCTCGAGAAATTCCTGCCCGCGATGCCGCCGGTTCCAGGACGCGCGCTCTGGTTCTTCGTGCCGGGGCCGTCCATCGAAGCCGTTGCCGCAAGTGTTCGCAGCCGCACCGACATCAGCGTGGGCGTCCAGAACGTCTACTGGGAACCCAAGGGCGCGTTCACTGGTGAAATCTCTGTTGACATCGCGAAGGACGCTGGCGCGCGCGGTGCACTGGTAGGGCACTCCGAACGGCGCCACGTGTTCGGCGAGAGCGACGAGGCTACTGGTCTCAAGGTGCGCGCTCTGCTCGACGGCGGGCTTGCTCCCATGCTCTGCGTGGGCGAGACGCTGGCGCAGCGCGAGGCAGGGGAGACGGAAGCGGTCTGCCTGCGGCAACTCCGCGCTGGCCTGGCCCAGGTATCTGCGGACGAGCTGGACCAGGTGCTGGTAGCCTACGAGCCGGTGTGGGCCATCGGCACCGGTCGGAATGCCACACCCGAAGATGCCGCCGCCGTTCATCGGACGTTGCGAGCGGAGCTGAAGGCAATGGGTGCTCCCGCGCCTGCGATTCTCTACGGCGGGAGCGTGAACCTCGGCAACGTGCGGGAACTCATGGGGCAGGACGGGATTGACGGCGTGCTGGTGGGTGGCGCCAGCCTCGATCCGCTCAAGTGGGCCGAGCTGGTGGCGTCGGGGAGCGCCGGTTGAACCGGGGCTCCCGCGGGGCTAGATTTCCCGATTGTCCGAACCCGGGAAGCCCATGTTCTACCTGATTCTTGTCCTGCTCATCCTTGACGCGCTGCTCCTCGCGACCGTCGTGCTGCTCCAGTCCGGGGAAGGCGGCGGACTGGCCAGCCTGGGCGGCGGCATGACCGATCGCGTGGTCGGCGGCCGGCAGGCGGTGACCCTGCTGACCCGGATGAGCTGGTGGTGCGGCGGGATCTTCCTTGGGCTCTCGCTGATCCTGTCGGTCATGGCGGCCGGCGGGGCAGGCGGGCCCAGCCGGAGCAACCTCCAGGAGCAGATCCGGCAGTCGGCACCGCCGGCCGCGGCGCCAAGCCAGCTGCCCATCGAGAACTCCGCCCCTGTGCCTCCCGGCGGCGCGCCATCGCCGACGCCGGCGCAGTGAGCGGCAGCAACGAGCGGGGCGTCGGCAGGTCCGATCGCCCCGCTTTCGTTCTGCTGGAGGACGGCGCCTGGTTCGCTGGAACATCGCCCTCCGACTTTCCCCCCGCCTTTGCAGAAGTCGTCTTCACGACCAACCTGACGGGCTATCAGGAAACGTTCACCGATCCGAGCTATCTGGGGCAGATCGTGGTCATGACCGCCCCGATGATCGGCAACTACGGCGTCACGCCCGAGGACATGGAATCGGGCCGGCCACAGGTGAGCGGTGTCATCGTGCGTGAGCTGAGCCGCCATCCCTCCAACTGGCGCGCCAGCCTGCGGCTGGACGAGTGGCTGGCCCAGCAGCGGATCCCCATCCTGGAAAACGTGGACACCCGGCGCCTGACCCGGCACCTCCGGGAGCGCGGCTCCATGCGCGGCGTGATCGCCACCGGCGCGGAGCCGACCGAGGCGCTCCGGCAGCAGCTTGCCGCCAGCCCGGCCATGTCGGGGCAGGACCTCGCCTCTCGCGCCACGGTGGCGGAGCCGTACAGCGAGGGTGAGGGTCCACACGTGGTGGCGTTCGACTTTGGCATGAAGCGGAACATCGTCCACATGCTGGTCGAGTCGGGTTGCCGGGTGACTGTCGTGCCTTCAGAAACCACTGTAGATCAAGTGCGTAAGCTCAATCCTGATGGTATTTTCCTGTCCAACGGCCCAGGTGATCCGGCCGCCGTCCAGTACGCACTTCCAGTAATACGTGAACTGGCTGATTCGGGGATGCCGATGTTCGGTATCTGTCTCGGACATCAGCTCATCGGGCTGGCGTACGGGGGCGCCACGCAGAAGATGCCCTACGGTCACCGGGGCGGAAATCATCCGGTGCGCGATCTCGTCTCGGGCAAGGTCCTGATCACTACCCAGAACCATGGTTTCGCTGTCACTGGCGACGAGCGAGGTGTGCCAGGCGCACCCGAGCTCGAGGTCACCCACCGTAACCTCAATGACGGCAGCGTAGAAGGCATCCGCCACCGGGCGCTGCCGGTCTTTGCCGTCCAGTACCATCCTGAAGCGGCGCCCGGTCCGCATGATGCCTATCCCCATTTCGCGGAATTCCTGCGGTCCCTGGGTGTGCGAACCCCGTCCGGCGCTCCAACCCCTTGACAGTCAACACTTAAGCCCGTACTATCGGCCCTGAGGCGCCTCCTTCCGCGTTCACGCCGGGCGCCTGAGTCTGTCA
>DASSOW010000314.1:0-15466 GCA_035700175.1 Gemmatimonadales bacterium
TTCGCACTCGATCGGTGAAGTTGTACCCGTTCATTCCTGGTGTCTCGCCTTCGGCCGGCGCCGGGACTAGCGGCGCTCCACGTCATCTTCGAGCACCCTGCGGACCAGCGCCGCGCGTCGCAGCGCGAGCGCGGGGTCTCCGAGGGGCAGGTTTTCAGCCACCGCCAGATGGGCCGGCTGTGACTGGATCAGCAGCTTGTTCAGGGTGTACATGCCGATGCCGGGAATCAATCCCAGCCCGGCGCCGAGCCGCACGGCGCTCAGCAGGTTCATGGCCTCGTCGAAGGACAGGTTTCGGGCATGGCGCAGCAGGCCGTACGCGCGCCAGACCTTGTCCTCGATGATCGTCGGCGCGCTCTGGAGCAGCACCTGCCTCGCCTGTTCCTCGTATTCGATCACCTGACGCACGACGCGGGCCAGATGATCCAGCAGCTCCGTTTCGCTCTTGCCGAGCGTCGTCTGGTTGGACAGCTGGAAGAAGTTGCCGACGACCTCGCTGCCCTCGCCGTACAGGCCCCGGAACGTCAGCCCGACCTGCGCCAGACCCTGCAGGACCCGGGAAACTTCCTTGGTGAGGACAAGGCCGGGAAGATGGATGAGGACGGATGCTCGGAGGCCCGTGCCCACATTCGTGGGACAGGCCGTAAGATAACCGAACTCCGGGTGGAAGGCGAAGGCAAGCTGCCGTCCCAATTCCCCGTCCAGCCGGTCCACTTCGGCATAGGCCGCCTGCAGCGCAAAGCCGGAGTGGAGGCCCTGCAGCCGCAGGTGGTCCTCCTCGTTCAGCATCACGCCGATCCGGTCCTGGTGCAGGAGCGCCGCGCCGTAGCGGACCCTCCCGCCCGGCTCGATACCCGCCAGCTCCTTGCTGACGAGGTGTCGCTCGTGCAGCACCTGCCGATCGGCGTCGTCCAGCCGGTCGAGGCGGAAGCTGACCGCACGGCCCAGCAGCACGGTCTCGCGGGCCGCCGCACTGACGTCCCGAAGGATGCGCTCCCGCTCGGCATCGTCGCTCCGCCCCTGGAACGGCATCGCGGCGAGATTGCGGGCCAGCCGGATCCGGGTCGACAGGACAAGGTGGCTCTCGGGCCCGCTCGCATCCAGCCATCCCATGCCGCCATCGGCCATGAGCGAAAGGTCGATCATTGGCGCAGCCGGTCCCGCAGCTCGGCGGCGAGCTCGAAATTCTCGGTTTCAATGGCCACCCGGAGCCGCTCCCGGAGATCCTCGTCACTGCGCGCCGCCGCGGCCTCTCCCCTTGCGACGTAGCGCTCGCCCACGTGCACGGTGGACCCGTGCAAGCGGCGAACCAGTTCGCGCAAGGGCGACTCGAAGGCGATCCAGCACTCGGCGCAACCGAGCCGACCTGTCTCGCGGAAATGGGCGAAGGTGGCGCCGCAGCCCGGGCAGCGGCCCGCCTCGACAGCATCCGGTGCTTCGGCGTCGCCGATGGCCGCGAGGAAGCTCCCCAGCGGCGTCTTGCCCACCGGTGGCGGTTCCACGCCCCGCTCGGCGGCGCATCGTTCACAGAGATGGATCGTGGTCACCTGGGAATCCTCGATCTGGGTCAGGTGCACCACGGCATCCCGCTCGCCACAATTTTCACAGGTCACGATGACATTGCCTCCCATCCCGAGTGCGGCACCCGGTGACCGCTCTCCATGGAGAGGATGCGCTCGGCGCGCCCCGCCAACTGCCGGTTATGTGTTACGACGACGAGCGCCGTCTCGAATTCACGCGCGAGCCGGGCGAAGAGCTCATGCAGCTGCTCGGCATGATGGTAATCCAGGTTCCCGCTGGGCTCGTCCGCGAGCACCAGCACCGGATCCATGGCCAGTGCGCGCGCCACCGCCACTCGCTGCTGCTCGCCACCGGAGAGCTGCGCCGGCCGGTGGCTGATCCGGGCGCTCAGCCCCATGGCCTCCAGCAAGCCGGCGGCGTGTGCCCGCGCCGCCTCCGTCTCCCGGCCACTGATGAGCAGCGGCATCATCACGTTCTCCAGAGCTGAAAACTCGCGGAGGAGGTGATGGAACTGGAAGACGAATCCTATGCGGCGATTCCGCAGCTCAGCAAGCGCCGTCTCGCTGAGGCGGTCGTAGGCCACACCTTCGAGCGCCACCTGGCCCGCCGTCGGCGAATCGAGCGCACCCAGGATCTGGAGCAGGGTGCTCTTCCCTGCGCCGCTGGCGCCGACGATGGCCACGAACTCGCCCCGAGCGACCGCCAGGTCCACGTCGGCCAGCACCTCGATCGGCTCGCCGTCGCCGCCCATGAAGACGCGCCGGATGCCCGTGGCTTCCAGGATGGCGGTCATTCGTGGCGAATCGCCTCGACCGGGGTCAGGCCCGCTGCCGACCGCGAGGGATAAATCGTCGCGACGATCGCCAGCAGCACGCTGGCCACTACCACGATGGCGACGTCGGACAGCTGGGTCCGCACCGGCAGGTGGTCAATAAAGTAGATCGACGGATCGATGCGGATCATGCCGGATGAATCGACGATGTACGAGATGGCAAGCCCGAGAGCGAGCCCGACGCTGGTGCCGATCACGCCGATGATGGCGCCCTGCAGCAGGAACACCCGCCCGATGGCCGGCGCCGTCAGGCCCATTGCCCGGAGAATCCCGATTTCCCTGGTCTTGTCGGTCACGACCATCGTCAGCGAACCGACGATGTTGAAGGCCGCCACGATCATGATGAAGAAGATGATCAGTCCCATGGCCAGCTTCTCCAGCTGCAGCGCACTGAAGAGACTCGAGTTCTGCGCCTGCCAGTCGAGCGCGCGGTAGGGATATTTGAGCTTGTCCTCGAGGCGATGCCCGACGGCCGGGGCCTCATCCGGATTCTTCACTCGCACGGCGATGCTGGAGACAGCATCGCCGAGGCCGGTAAACTTCTGGGCCGTCGGCAGTGACATCACCACGAACTGGTTGTCGTACTGGAACATCCCCGTATTGAAGAGCCCCGTGACCTCGAAGCGCCAGAACCGGGGCGTCGCCACACCGAGGGCGCGGTTCACCTTGGCGGCGGTGGGTGGAATGAGCGTGATCACGTCGCCGGTGAAGGCGTTGATGCGGGAGGCGAGCCGCTCGCCGAGCAGGATACCACCGTCGACTCCCTCGACGGTCGTCTTGAAGCTGAGGTCGCCCTTGGTGATGGATGACGGCAGCGAAGTGACGGATCTTGCTCCGGTGTCGGGATCGACACCAAGTACGTTAACGGCCTCGGCGTAATCGGCGCCCTTGGTGATGACGGTCTGCGAAATGACTTCCGGAGCCGCCGCGACCACCTCGGGATCCTCGCGGATAACCTTGATCGCATCGCGCCAGCTGTCCACCCGCAGGCCGGCGCCGTACGTGAGCACGCGGAGGTGCGGGCTTGCCACGAGGATCCGGTCACGCAGGTCGTTCCTGAGGCCGTTCATGACGCCAAGCACCACGATGAGTGCCATGACGCCGACCGTCACGCCGCCGATCGAGATCACGGTATTGAGCGAGGCGCCCCGCCGGGACCGGCGCCCACGCAGGTAGCGGATGGCTATCCGCCGTTCCAGCGCCGACGGCCAGCGGAAAAGCGCGAACGGCCCGGAGCCGTTCACCCCTCCTCCGGCCGCATGGCGGGAAAGAGGATGACGTCGCGGATGGAGGCGGCGCCCGTCAGCATCATGACCAGCCTGTCAATGCCGAGGCCCATCCCGCCGGCCGGCGGCATGCCGTACTCCAGGGCCCTGATGTAGTCAGAGTCATAGGGCTGTGCCTCGTCGTCGCCGGCGGCCCGCTGGCGGACCTGGTCCTCGAACCGTGCGCGCTGGTCGTCAGGGTCGTTGAGCTCGCTGAAGGCGTTGGCCCACTCGGTCCCGTTGACGATCAGCTCAAAGCGTTCCACCACTCGCGGGTCATCGCGATGTTCCTTGGCCAGCGGCGAGAGCGACTTGGGGTGGTCCATGACGAAGGTGGGCTGGACCAGCGTCTCCTCGACATAGGTCTTGAACAGCTCGTCCTGGAGCTTGGCGCCGTGCCATTCTGCCGCCTCGGTCGCGGGCACGCCGTGACGCACGAGCGCGGCGCGCATGGAGGCGTCGTCAGCTGTCCGTACGTCCACGCCGGCACGCTCGATCAGGGCATCGGCAAAACGCACCCGCGCAAAGGGCGGAGTGAAGTCAAACGTGGCGCCGTCCCGCTCGAGCCTGGTGCTCCCGCAGGTTTCCTGCACCACGCCCGAGACCAGCGCCTCGCACAGCTCCATCATGCCGTGATAGTCGGTGTAGGCCTGGTAGAGCTCCAGCATGGTGAACTCGGGGTTGTGGGTCCGGTCCATCCCCTCGTTCCGGAAATCGTGGCCGATCTCGTACACCCGCTCCAGGCCTCCGACGAGCAGCCGCTTGAGGTAGAGCTCATCCGCTATGCGGAGATAGAGCGGCATGTCCAGCGTGTTGTGGTGCGTCACGAAGGGCCGGGCCGCGGCACCGCCATAGATCGGCTGCAGCACCGGCGTCTCGACCTCAAGAAAGCCCCGGCTGTCGAGGAACTGCCGGATCCAGGAGATGGCGCGCGCTCGTACGCGGAAGACGTCGCGCACGTCCTGCCGCAGGGCCAGGTCGGCGTAGCGCCGGCGATACCGCACCTCAGGGTCGGTGAGCCCGCCGTGCACCACGTCCACGCCATTCACCCGCTCGGTCTTGCCGCGCGGCAGCGGCCGCAGTGCCTTGCTGAGCAAGGTCACCGCCGCGGTGCGAATGGTGATCTCACCGGTGCGGGTCCGGAACAGGCTGCCGCGGATGCCGACGTGATCGTCGAGGTCCAGCAGCTCGACCAAGGGCCACGAGTCGGCCAGCTCATCGCGGCGGAGGTACGCCTGGATGCGGCCGGAGGCATCCTCGATGTGGGCGAACACCGTCTTCCCCTGGGAGCGTAGCGAGACGATACGTCCCGCCACGGCGACCTCGGGGCCGGAGTCGCCCATTGTGGGGTCCCACGCGGCGAGCGCCTCGGCAGCCGCGTGAGTGCGGTCGAAGCGATAGGCAAAAGGCTGGATGCCCAGCGCGGCGATGGCGTCGCGCTTGGCGCGCCGGTGCTCCTCGATGTAGCTGCGCCGCTCGCTCTCGTCGCTCACGCGGCAGTTCCCCCGAACTGCTTGAGATAGGCCTGGATGAACGCCTCGAGGTCACCGTCCATCACTCGCTGGACGTCGCTCACCTTGAGCTCGGTGCGGTGATCGTTCACCATGGTGTAGGGCTGGAAGACATACGAACGGATCTGGTGACCCCAGGAGATATCGGTCTTGGTGGCCTCGACTGCCGCCTTGGCTGCCTGCTGCTCCTCGAGCTTCCGCTGGTAGAGCGCGGCGCGCAGCATCTTCATGGCGGTGTCCTTGTTCTTGTGCTGGCTCCGCTCCTGCTGGCAGGAAACCACGATTCCCGTGGGGATGTGGGTGAGCCGCACCGCCGACGAGGTCTTGTTGATGTGCTGTCCGCCTGCCCCCGAGGCACGAAAGACGTCCATCTTGATGTCCTCGTCGCGGAGATCCACCTCGATGGTGTCGTCGATGTCCGGATAGACGAACACCGAGGCGAATGAGGTGTGGCGGCGCGCCTGCGAGTCATAGGGCGAAATGCGGACCAGGCGATGCACGCCCTTCTCGGCCTTGAGGAAGCCGTAGGCGTACTCGCCCGAGATTTCGATCGTGGCCGACTTGATCCCGGCTTCCTCGCCTTCGACGAGGTCGAGCACGCGGACCTCGAAACCCTGGCGCTCCGCCCAGCGCACGTACATGCGCATGAGCATTTCGGCCCAGTCCTGCGACTCGGTGCCGCCGGCGCCCGGGTGAATGGTGAGCAGCGCGTCGCGCACGTCGTCGGGCCCGCGCAGCATGGTCTTGAGCTCGAAGGCCTCGAGGCTGGACTCGAGGCGCGGGACTTCAGCCTCGAGTTCGGCCGACAGCGCCTCGTCGGGCTCGGCCTCCAGAAGCTCGGCCATCTCCCGCGTCGAGGTGATGCGACCCTCAAGCTCGTCGAACGGCGTGACCCAGCCCTTGAGCTGCTTGACCTGCTGCACCAGCTCCCGCGCACGCTCCTGGTTGGTCCAGAACGCGGGATCGCCCTGCTGGGCCTCGATGTCCGCTATGCGCGCGCGCCTGGCGTCAAGGTCAAAGAAAACCTCGGAGTTTGGCCAGTCGAGTGGCGAGGTCGTCGAGGCGGTCGGTCAGGTCAGCCATGCAGCACTCCATGCGGGATAACAAGCGAGCCGCCCGTCCGCCCGGCGGCGGAGGAGCGGCTCCGGGTTTCCGAAAGATAGGCAGCTTCAGAAGATCTGGCGACCGTCCGCGAGGATCTCGTTGAGCGCATCGCGGAAGTGACCCGTTCCTTCCGCGATATCCTTGCCCACCTGATCGACGAACTCCTCCCAGCTCTTCTTGATCTCCTCGTCGAACAGGGTCTTGAGGTTGCCGTCGCGGAGTCCCTCCCGTCGCTTGGCCGGATGATAGACCACCATGTCCGAGATGAGCGCCCGGGCAAGCCGCCGCGCCTTCTGGGACGGGTCCTGCGAGAGGAACGGATTGACCGGGCGCTTGACCTCAGGTGTCGACGGCCGGGCGGACGGCATCGGTGAAGGGCGCGGTGGCACCCCGGCCGGACGTGGCATGGCCGGTGGCGGCGCCATGGGCCGAGCCGGCCCAGCCGGCGCGGCAACCGGACGCGCGGGCGCCGAGGTGGCCGGCCACGCAGCTGGCGCGGTTGGCGCGGCGGCAGGCCTCGGCGGCTCCGGCATCGGGCTGGGCGCGGGAATCCGGGGCGGAAGTGACGAGGGAGGCGCTGGCGCCGGCGGTTCCGGCTTTGGCTCCGGCGCGGCCAGAACCGGCTCCGGCTCTGAAGCAACAGGGGGCGAGGGTTCCTGCACCGGCGCTTCAGGCTTCACCGCGCTGGGCGCCACGAATGGTGCCGGCGCCGGCTCGGCTGCGGTCGGCACGGAGACCACCGACGCCGCCGGCTCCCGGACCGGTTCCTGCCCGACGGCAAAAATGGCACTGCACACAGCGCAGCGCGCACGTACGCCCCCCTCCGGGACCTTCCGGGGATCCACCCGGTACATGGTCGCGCAGTTGGGACAGGTCACGTTCATCGCAGGTTCCTCATCGCTGTTCCCTTCGTCCCGCGCCATCGCCACTCTGGCGGCGATCCACCACGAAGATGGATCCCGGCAGGGTCTTGGCGTAGCTCTTCATCTCGGTCGCGAGTTCGCTCACCTGGGCCGGGTGGGCAAACTGCCGGAGACGATTGGTGACGATCCCGATCGAGAGCGTCATGAGCGGCACCCGGTGCAGCTGTCCGCGCCGATCCTTCCCGAAAAAGTAGCCTGCCCGGCGATCCTGCTCGTTGTACTGGAGCGGAATCAGGGTATCAAAAACCGAGAGCACCTCGGTGCACACCCCGTGGATCTCGCTCCCCGGTATGACGAAGATAAAGTCATCGCCGCCGATATGGCCCACGAAGCCGTCCCTCCCCGTCATCCCCTTGACCACGTCATGCAGGATGCGCGAGAGGAGGTAGATGACCCGGTCGCCATCGTAGTAGGAATATCGGTCGTTGAATTCCTTGAAGTGATCCAGGTCTGCGTAGCAGACAGCGAACTCGCCGGCGCCATCGAGCCGGCGACGGATTTCACGCTCGATCTCGGTGGTACCTGGAAGCCGGGTGGAGGGATGGACCGAGACGTCGCGTTCGGTCCGCAGCGACATGGCCGAGATGCGGGCTTCCTGCTCCGCCACCGAGAAGAGACTGGTCAGGACTTCGTCCGCGCCAGCCCGGAACCACGCCTCCACTGAAGCAGGTTCGTGGTTGGAAATCAGGGCCGTGACGGGTACGATGGCAGTAAAGGCATCGGCCTTGAGCCGGGCGACCAGCTCGACGCCGCCGGGGCCCGAAGCGTCACCGTTGACCACCAGGATACCGGGGTGACCCCGCAGGACGATGGCTTCGACTTCCTCCGCCGAGGTGAACTGCTTGAGCGGCAATGCCTGCTGCTGCGCCCAGCGCTCGATCAGCGCGGGGACGGGGCCGCCATCCGGCGAAAAGAAGAGAATCGTCGGGCGAGTCCGCACCCAGTCCCTCAGGTAAAAGTCGAAACCACGCTAACTTACGGGCCTGCCAGGGCCAAGTCAAACGAAATAGGCGGCAATCGCCATCAGGGCGTAGACCGCCAGCAGCATGACGCCCTCAAACCAGTGCGACTCGCCATCAGTCGTGCCAATCGCGGTAACGATGACGGCCAGCCCCACCGCCATGACCTCGAACGGCTCGAACACCAGGTTCATGTCCTGGCCCATCAGGACGCCTGCAAAAACCAGCACTGGAGCCACCAGCAGGGCGATCTGGGTGCTCGATCCATAGGCAATCTGCAGGGATAGGTCCATCTTGCCGCGCCGTGCCATCAGGATGGCCGACGCGTGCTCGGCTGCATTGCCAATGATCGGGATGATGATCAGGCCCACAAACACCGTCCCGAGCCCCAGGGCGCTTCCGGCTCCCTGCACACTGTGCACCAGCATCTCGGACAGAACTGCGATACAGGCAGTCGCGATTGCCAGGACCGCCACGGCCTTCCCCACGCTCCAGGCCCGGCGGGGCATCTCGTGCGGGTCGCCGCTCATGAGCCACTTGTGGGTCTTGAGGGTGAACAGCAGGGAGAAGCCGTAGGTGATGATCAGGACCACCGCCACGGCCTCCGAGACCCGGAGATCGGCCAACCGCTCCTGGGCGGGATGGGAGGCGTGCAGCAGTGCCGGAAAGACCAACCCCACCACCGCCGCGGCCAGCATGCCGGCGCTCATGCCCGACGCCGTCCGGCTGAAGCGGAGCTCGCTGGTGCGCAACCCGCCCGCTACCAGGGAGAGGCCCATGATGAGCAGCAGGTTGCCAAGGATGCTGCCGGTGATGGAATACTTGACGAGCTCGACCTCACCGGCACGCAGCGCCATGAGACCGATGATGAGCTCGGCGGCATTGCCGAAGGTGGCGTTGAGCAGGCCGCCGACGGTCGGGCCGGTGTGGGCTGCGAGATGCTCGGTGGCATCGCCCATGAACCCCGCGAGCGGGACGACCCCGGCGCAGGAAAGCAGGAATACGACGAGCGGCTCCTGCCCCGAATAGTTTGCCCAGAGTGCTGCCGGCACTGCGAGGAGCAGCAGCCGACGCCAGATCGGACCCCATGCATCGGGGTCCTTCCGAAGGTGCTTGAGCGGTCGTCTCGGCTTGACCTGGTTGTCTGCCGCAGCGGGCGGGGCCGGCACCGGCGCAGCCGCCGTGCCTGCCGAGGCTCTCGGCTCGCGCTGTCGTTCAACCCGTTTCTCGCCCGAAGCGCGTTCCCGGCGCCGTTCGCCCCGTGCCCGCCGATTGCGCGGCTCAGCCGGCTCCGAGGGTGTGTCTCCTGCTGCTTCGGCCGGCGGCGCAGTCTCCTGGGGTTCGGCCTCGCGTGCGGGTTGCCGCTCGCCCTGCCGCTGCTCTCGTGGAAGCGGTGCGAGGCCGGTGGCCTCATGGGCCGCAGCACGCAACGCGCGCGGCGACACGCCCAGGTCCGCGAGCGCTCGTGCGAGCGACCCGCGCGGCTCGGCGAATGCCGCGAGCAAGAGATGGCTGGTGCTGGCAGGCTCGCTGCGCGCTGCCGCCTCCCGCTCTGCGGCGGCGGCCAGCCGCCTGCCCTGGCTCGACAGCGCCAGCGCTTCGGGAGGGGTCTCGCCCTTGCCGGCGCGAAGTCCTGCTTCCACTCGCTGGCGCAGCTCCGACGGCGCAATGCCGGCGCTGGTGAGCGCTGCCTCCGCCTCCGGTGTGGCCAGCGCAACGAGCAGGAGGTGTTCAGCCGAGATCGCGTCACTCCCGCGGGCGACAGCCTCGGCGCGGGCGGCTTCGACGAGCGCAGCTTCGCTGGGACTGCTGCCCGGTTCAGTCAAGCGACCTGGCCTCGTCCACGAGCATGATCGGGATGCCGTCCTCTACCGCGTAGACAAGACGGCAGGTTCGGCAGGTGAGTGTTTCTGGTGGATCTTCGTGGTATTCCAGCTCGCCCTTGCAAGCCGGGCACACGAGAATCTCCAGCAGTTCTGGACTCAGGGTCATGATGGCTCCGATTCCGCGACGGGAAACCCGAATCGTGTCAATGCATGTGCGCTGCGACGCCATTTGGGGAGCACCTTGACCCAGAGGTCCAGGTACACCTGCGTGCCGAGCAGTGCCTCGAGCCGGCGCCTGGCGTGCTCGCCAAGGGCCTTGATGACTCGCCCGCCCCGGCCCACGACCATGCCTTTCTGGGATTCACGCTCGACGAACAGCGTCACTCGAATGTACACCGGCGATTCCGACTCCCGGTACTCCTCGACCTCTGCGGCAAACGCATAAGGCAGCTCGTCCAGCAGCAGCTCAAACGCTGCCTCCCGCAGGTACTCGGTCACGAAGAACCGGAGCGGCTGGGTGCCCACGTCATCGGGATCGAAGGCAAACTCCCGCTCCGGGAGAAGCGGGCCAATGCGACGAAGCAGTTGCTGGAGCGACGCCGGCTCTCGTACGCTTACGACGCTCGCAGGCGGCGGCCCCTGCTCGAGCCGCGCCCTGACTGCCGCGCTCACCAGGTCGGCCTTGGTGTAGGCCAGGAGCACGGGCGCGGCTGGCGCGGTCTCGAGCCGTGCGGCACGCGCGAAGTCGGGAGCGGGAGCTTCTGGTGCTGGGTGCAAGTGGAGGATGAGGTCTGCGGTGGCAAGCGCGTCCTGCGCTGCCGCCATCATGCGGGCCTGCAGGAGATAGGCGGGCTCGAGTAGTCCCGGCAGGTCCACGAAGACAAATTGGGTGTCGTCTTCGGTCAGGAGTCCGACAACCGGGAGCCTCGTGGCCTGGGGCCGCGGGCTCACGATGGCCAAGTGGGAACCAACCAGCGCATTGAGCAGGGTGGACTTCCCCGCGTTCGGTGCGCCGGCCAGCGCGATTCTTCCGCAGCGCGTCATGCGGATAACGTAACAGCCCGATTACTCTTCCACGAATGGCCACTGAATCTGCCGCGCCCGACCTCGTGGTGCTTGCCGCCGGCATGGGCAGCCGCTTTGGCGGGCTCAAGCAGCTCACCGGCGTGGGCCCTGGCGGGGCCACCCTGCTGGAGTATTCGCTCTATGATGCCCGCCGCGCGGGTTTCGGCCGGGTAATCTTCGTCATTCGGCCGGAAATGCAGGCCGACTTCCGCGCCTTTGCCGAGAGCCGCCTGCCGTCCTCGCTGCCATGGACCACCTGCCTGCAGCGCCTGGAATTGCCGATGGCTGGCGCGCCCGGAGCTGGAGGCCGGCAGAAGCCCTGGGGTACTGCCCACGCGGTGCTCTCGGCGGAGGCGTCGGCCAGCGGTTCATTCGCGGTGGTGAACGCGGATGATTTCTATGGCCGGGAGGCGTTTGAAAGTGTCGCCACATTCTTGCGCACCAATCGGCTGGACTGGGCGCTGGTTGGCTACTTGCTGGCAGATACGCTCTCGCCGGCCGGCGGGGTGAATCGCGGCGCCCTCCACGTGACACCGACGGGAACGTTGGAGTCGGTGGAAGAGGTACTCGACATTGCCCGCACGGACGACGGCCCCATCGTGGGTCTCGGTGAAGCGGGGCCGCGGATCCTTGCGGAGCAGCTGCTGGTGTCAATGAACTTCTGGGCGTTCAACCGTGAGGTCTTTCCGGACTTGCGTGCCGGATTCGACCGCTTCCTCGCGCGCGCCAACCGCCAGCGCGACGAGTTTCCCCTGCCCGTGGCCATCCAGGACGTGCTGGACCACGGCGACCGGAGGGTCCGCGTGCTGGCGCCTCGGAGCCGGTGGTTCGGCATCACCTATCACGACGACGTGCCCGGCGTGCGCAACGCACTCGAACGGCTCGTGTCGGCTGGCGTATATCCCGAGCGGCTATGGAGCTGACGCCGGCCGAGGTGCGGGCGTTTGCCTTTAATGGCGAGCCGCAGGGCGTCTTGCCGGAGCCGGGCGGGCATATCAACCAGTCATACCGGGTGCGCTGCACCAGTCCGGCAGGCGAGCGGGTCTACCTGCTGCAACGTCTCAACGCGCAGGTCTTTCCCGACGGCCATGCCGTCATGGCCAATATCAGTGCCGTCACCCGTCACGTCCGTGCCGCGCCACCATCGAGGTCAGCCCATCTTCCGCAGCAGCCTGAACTGGTCCTGGTGCCGACGCTGTCCGGCCGGCAGTGGCATGTCAGTCCGGACGGTGCCATCTGGCGCGCCTTCCCCTACCTGCCTGGCACGGCGATACACGCCGGGACGCGCGACAGGAGAGTGGCGCACGCGGCTGGACTTGCGTTCGGCGCCTTTCTGCAGTTGCTGAGCGACTACGCCGGACCACCATTGGCTCGCTCCATCCCGCACTTCCACGACACGCCGTGGTATTTCGATCAGCTGGAAAAGGCGGCCAGCGCGGATATCGCAGGTCGCGGGACGCGGGTCGCGACCGAGATCCAAATCTGCCAGGACAACCGCTGCCTGCTGGCAGAGCTGCCGCCCGGTGGTTCAGAAGGGGTTCCGATTCGCGTCACTCACAACGATGCCAAGGCGGCCAACGTCCTGCTCGATGCGCACGACGGTCCCCTCGCCGTCGTGGATCTCGACACGGTGATGCCGGGTTCAGCGCTCTCCGACGTGGGCGACCTCCTGCGGTCGCTGGCGAGCCCCACGGCGGAAGACGAGCATGACCTGGCGAAGGTCCGCGCCGAACCGGCGCTGGTGCTGGCCACGCTGGAAGGATGGTTCCGCGGAGCTGGCAATGTGCTCAGCGCGCGGGAGCGCGAGTGCGCGGTGCTGGCCGGCTGCGTGATCACCCTCGAACAGGCCGTTCGGTTCCTCACTGATTTCCTGCAGGGCGACACCTACTACGGCGCGAGCGACCCGGAGCAGAACCTCCGGCGGACGCGCACCCAGCTTCAACTCTTTCAATCCCTGCTGGCGCAGCGCGGAGCACTCGAGCGCGCCGCAGGCCGCCTCATGACACAGGTAGCCCCATGATCCGGAAAGCTCTCCTGCTGGCCGCCACATCGCTGGCGATCGTCGCCTGCCGCGCCAGCGCGCAGGAGCCAACACACATGGTCGCTCGCTGGAATCCCGATTCCTTCGGCAACCATCGCCTGGTGCTCGCGGTGTCGGAGTCGGTGCCGGCGGTCCGTGCCCACGTGGCCTGGCGCCGGCGCGATCGGCATCCAGAGGCGAAGCAGATCCTGGTGTATCCGGCTCACGCGCCCCAACGGGTGCGCAACGTTCGGATGATCAGCGCATCACAGACGGCGGGCGACATCGCCTTCGAACCGACCGCCGGTGCTGGCGAATACTGGCTGTACGACATGCCCTACACCGGCACGGTGAAGTCGAACTATCCGAGGATCACCTACCCTGCCCCGGATTCCACCGCGAGCAGCGCCTGGCTCACGGCCAATCACCTCGGCGACGCGGACATCCGGTCGGAACGCTGGCGGTCGCTGCCAGTAGCGGACGTCGTTCGCTTCGAGGCCGCCGACTCGATGGACCTGTTCTTTCCGATGGAGGAGATAGCGTCTCCGGAAGAGGTGGCGGCCCTTCGTGCCAGCGCTAAGGGCGCCGCTTTTCTCCTCTTCCCGGAAGACCGGCTTCACGCGATCCGCATGCGCCACCAGCTGCCGCACCGCTGGTCAGAAGCAGGAGCGAACCAGCCCGTCGTGGCAACCGCGGAGCGGGGCGAATTCCTGGCCTTCCAGGTGGGGCTTTGGGCTCTCGATTCACTGGAGCAGGTCACCGTAACGTTCGACGACCTCAGGGGGCCCGGCGGAGCGCGCATTGGCCGGGAAGAGTTCAGCTCCTTCAACACCCATGGCGTCAACTGGCGGGGCGAGGCGTACGACCGCCCGGTGACAGTGCCGGCCGGCGAGGTGCAGGCACTCTGGTGCGGTGTGCTGGTGCCCGACTCGGCCGCCGCCGGCGAATACGCGGGCCGTGTTACTGTGACGGCGAATGGACGCCAGGTGACGCTGCCCGTTCGACTCACGGTCACACCCGAGCTGATTGCCGATCATGGCGATGACGAACCGTGGCGCCTCTCCCGTCTCCGCTGGCTCGACTCGCGCCTTGCGCTCGACACCGGGCTGGTGAAGCCCTACACGCCGGTCACTGTCCACGGAAACCGGATCGACATCCTTGGGCGCCGGGTGACACTGGCCCCGAGCGGACTGCCATCGCAGATCGAGAGCTTCTTCAGCCCGGCGATGACCGGGAT
Organism: Gemmatimonadales bacterium; assembly: GCA_035700175.1. Taxonomy (GTDB): domain Bacteria; phylum Gemmatimonadota; class Gemmatimonadetes; order Gemmatimonadales; family GWC2-71-9; genus CAMLHP01. The sequence goes on from DASSOW010000314.1 coordinate 14,264, forward strand.
CAGCGACACGCCTCGCTCCATGCTGGCGGGACCGATCGCGCTCACCGTGAGCGGCGCGGACAGCGCTCCGCTCCAGTGGAAGAGCGCCGGCATCCGGATACTCCGCCAGCTTCCTGGCGCTGCCGTCTGGCAGGCCACGTCCCGGGCGGGTGACCTCGCGATGCACCTGCAGGCCGAACTCGACTTCGACGGCGCCATCGAGTATGAGATCGGACTGGTGGCACGGCGCGAGCTTCCAGTGACGGATGTGACGCTTGAGATCCCGCTCCGCGGCGACGTGGCGCGGTACCTCATGGGCATGAACGAGAAGGGCGGACAGGCGCCGGAGTCCTATGACTGGCAATGGAACGTCAAGCGCAATCAGGACGCGGCGTGGCTGGGTGATGTAAACGCCGGGCTCCAGTTCACGCTCAAGGATGACCATTACATCCGCCCGCTCAACACCAACTTCTACCAGCTTCGGCCGCTCGTGATGCCGGAGTCCTGGGACAATGGTGGCAAGGGCCGGTGCCATTTTGCCAGGAACGGCAAGGAATACCTCGTACGCTGCACCAGCGGTGCCCGCACCTTCGCTGCTGGCGACACCGTGCGGTTTGACCTCCGGCTCCTCGTCACCCCCTTCCACCCGATCGATCCCTCGGCGCATTTCGCGACCCGCTTTTTTCATGCATACGAGCCGGTCGACACCGTCCGGGCCGCTGGCGCCAATGTCATCAATGTGCACCACGCGACCGACATAAATCCCTTCATCAACTATCCCTTCCTGCGCCCCGATGCGATGAAGGCGTACATCGACTCGGCGCACGCTGCGGGGATGCGCGTCAAGATCTACTACACGGTTCGTGAGCTCACCAACCGGGCGCCGGAGCTGTGGGCCCTGAGGAGTCTCGGGACTGATGTGCTGGCCGGTGGCCCGGGCGGCGGCCATTCCTGGCTGCAGGAGCATGTGGTCGAGAACTACATCCCCGGCTGGGTGGTGCCAGAGCGCCGCGACGTGGCGCTGGTGACAAGCGGCATCTCGCGTTGGCACAACCATTACATCGAAGGTCTCGCGTGGCTGGCGAAACACGTCGGGATCGATGGATTGTACCTCGATGATGTGGCCTTCGATCGGATCACCATGCAGCGCATCCGACGTGTTCTCGAGCGCAATCGCCCTGCCCCACTCATCGACCTGCACTCGGCCAACCAGTACAACCCGAA
>DASSOW010000315.1:0-3594 GCA_035700175.1 Gemmatimonadales bacterium
GCGCAGGAATTCAACCGGATGATCGGCCGCATCCACGAATCGGAAGATGCGCTCGCCGACCTGGCCCAGCGCGACGGGCTGACCCGGCTGCTCAATCGCCGGGCGTTCGATATCGCGATCGCCGAGGTGTTCGCACGCCACCAGCGCATGGGCGAGTCCTTTGCGCTGGTACTCTTTGATCTCGACCATTTCAAGAGCGTCAACGACACGTATGGCCACGCGGCGGGCGACGAAGTCCTGCGCACGGCGGCGCAGGCGATCGGCTCCGAGATGCGGCCGTTCGATCGTCTCTTCCGTATCGGCGGGGAGGAATTCGCCGTTGTCCTGTTCGGGGTAAATGCGGAGGGCGCGCTGGCAACCGCAGAGCGGCTGCGGGCCATGGTCGCCGCCCGGCCCGTGGCGTTCGAGGGCAAGGCCATCCTCATGACCGCAAGCGGCGGCGTGGCGCTGCCCGGGGCGCAGTCCACCCCGGCGACACTGTTTCAGGCTGCCGATGCGGCGCTCTACCGGGCCAAGGAAGGCGGGCGGAATCGGGTGGTGCTGGGGGAATGACGTCGGGCGTCGAGCGCTCAGCGCTGGTGCAGCGTCTCGCCCGCCTCCAGCATCTGCACGAATTTCTCCAGCCGGCGCTGTCTCGTTTCGGGCCGCTTGGCGTCGTGCAGCCTATAGAGGATGGCATAGCGATTTCGACTGTCGAGCTGCTCGAAGAAGCGCCGGGCACGCGGATTGGTCTGGAGGCGGGCTGCCAGATCGTCGGGAACGGTCATCCGGCTGGATGACGCGTAAGCCGCCTCCCAGCGACCATCGGCGCGGGCAGCGTCCATTTCACGAATGCCCGCAGGTGTCAAGCGTCCCTCCGCGTGCAGCCGCTCTACGGCGGCGCAATTGATCTGCGACCACTTGCTGCGAGGACGGCGGGGCGTGAACCGCTGGCGATACCAGTTGGCATCGACCGACATGGTCTGTCCATCGATCCAGCCACAGCAGAGCGCCACCTCGAGGGCTTCCGCGTGGCTAACGGATGGGAGCCCGCTCTGCTTCTTCGCCATTTCGAGCCAGATACCGTCCGATGCCTCGTGATGGGTAAGCAGCCATCGCTCCCATGTTGCACGGGAGCGAAAGCGCTTGACGGGCAGATCGGGCATGGCCTGGTTCCTTTCGCGAGAGCGTAGCGCTCAGCGCCTGACGCTACTCCGGAATCCAATCATAAATTCGCTGTCCACCCATCAGCTTCCAGCGTGTGGGCCAGGTCGTGTGCTGCCAGTTGAGCGGTTCGCCCAGCGGCTGCGGTGTGGCGGCGATGGCGAGTGCCGCCCGCAGGTCACGCCGCTGGTCGCTTCCCAGGGCATTGGGCGCAAGCGACACGAAGAGCATGGTCCCGCTTCGGGCAGCGAGGTCGAGCCACTGACGGTTCAGCGACCACGGAATGTCATTGGTGACGCCCACACAGTCCGGATCGACTCCGTAGAACGCCCCGTGCTGGACTCCACGGAATGCCAGCGTATTGACGCCCATCTTCCGCGTGCGTGACCAGTCGGTGCCGCTGGTATCGTCGCCGGCACGGCAGAGTTCGAACATGCCAGCCGAGAGATGGCTCACCGTGTTGCAGCCGATGATGAGCGACTCGGCCGCGGCGCCCCTGATGGTGCCATAGAGTTGGTTGATCACCTCGGCGGTCGTACGGGAGGGCCCGCTTGCAAAGGTCCAGCCGCTTTTGGTGAGGTCCGATCCCATCTCGAAACCCCAGCGGCCCAGGATGTCCGCGGTCGAGTAGTCGTGCTTGATGAGCTCAAAGCCCCACTGGTGAAGTCGGGCGATATCGGCTGCAATTTTCTGCCGCACCTCGGGGATGGTGGGGTCGAGGAATTGCTGGTCTCGCGGCAATCGCCAGCCCTGCGGCGAATCGGCCGGCGCGAGCAGCGGCCGGATCCAGATGCCGGGCCGGGCACCTTGCTGGCGGATGCTGGAAGTGAGCGCGGGCAGGTCAGGAAACTTTTCGTTTCCCCGGTCCCAGAAGCCGACGTTCCCACCCTTGGCGCCGCGCTCCGGCTGCCAGCCGTCATCGATCACGACAAAGGGCCGGTTGCTGGTGTCCGGCGAAAGTTCCACGATATGTCCGGCGTCAGCGAGCACCGTCTCGGCGCTGTTCTTTCCGTACGCCCAGTACCAGTCGTTACTCCCGTACACCGGCTGCGAGACGAGACGGGGGTTGGGGCACATGACCCGGCAGAAGGCACGGAGTGCAGCAAAGGCCGATTCATCCGGCCTGCCGGCGCGGCAGAGCACCTGGCAGACGTCCAGCGTGCGCGGGCCGAGCTCTACACCACTGCCGCCGCTCCGCACATCCGCCGACAGCGTAATCCCCTGCGGATCCAGCTGCCAGGAGCAAAACGCGCTCGCGCCCGTTTGCACGCCCCACGCGTGGGTCAGCGTACCATCGAACCCCGCCGCATACCATGGCATGATCCGGTCGGGCACAAACCCGCGCCATTCCAGGTCGCCATATCCCCGTTCCCAGGCGTCGCCAAGGATGAGCTGCAGACCATCGAGTGGGCCGTTCCAACGGAGATGAATCCGTTCGACCGCCGTGGACGGCGCCATGAGCTGGACGGCGAGTGCGCCAGCCGCTTCATGCACGCTGATGGTGACCCCGCCGTTCTCCCAGCGGTCACCGCCAGTCCGGCGGAGCTGCTGGTGCCCGGCTGCCAGCTGGACACTGACCCGGTCAGGTGCACGGCGGATATCGAGGAAGCTGCCCGGCTGGCCGCCCGGCTCGCTCGAGCTACGCGAGTGATCCTGCGCGGCGAGTGTTCCAGCCGGCAGGGACACGACCAGTGCGGAGGCGGCAGTACTCTGGAGAAAGTCTCGGCGCGAGGGCATTCAGCGTTCAGGTCCCGGTGAGGGCAGTCTGGCCTGGCACCAGCGCATCCAGGCAAGAAGACAGATGCAAGGAAGTCAGCGACCCCACCATGACGCGGGCAGGATCTCCTGCGCCTTCGTGTTGTACTGAAATGCGGTGATCAGGGATCCGGCCCCGGCTCGGTACACGTCGAAGTAGGCGAACGCCTGCCCCAGTTCGTAGCGGATCGCGACGAAGTCTCGCTCCCCATGGCCGCCGAGCTTCACCACTGCAAGCACATCAAAGCCCTGGTAGCTGCCATACACTGCCTCGATCTGGTTCAGTGCCTGCAGCATGTTCGGCTTCACCGTGGCGTCCGTGGCCAGGACGGACCCGGCCGTCCAGGCATCCACTGCGGCGCCGTTGCCATGTGCCCGGTACGCCTCGAAACCGCTCTTCACGACTTCCGCTGCGGCGGGGGGCGGTGCAGTCGCCTGGCCGGCGAGAGGAGCTGCTGCGCCCATGAAGAGCGCAAGTGACAGCAGGGCGAGGCGGGGAGGCATCGGATCTCCTGGCAAAGGGTGAGAGTGCGATCGCGGACGGATCAGGGGTTGGCCAATATCGCCGCTTCGATAGCTTGCTCGGCCAGGGGCGCCATGATGCGATAGCCGGTCTGGTTGGGGTGCACCCCATCTCGCGAGAGCTCGGCACGCATGCCCTGGCGCTCGTCGGCCATGGCGGAGTGGTAGTCGAGG
>DASSOW010000316.1:0-2980 GCA_035700175.1 Gemmatimonadales bacterium
GTAGGCGCGAGGTGCGGCCTAACCCCCGCTTGCAGCCGACGGGCGCGAAGGGAGCCCAGTTCGGCTCGGGCGCGCCGCTCCGATCAGGACCACAAGGACCGTAGGATTGTGTGGGCGCGAGCAGGTGGCCCGCAGCTGAAGCGGCGTTTCGTTAGGCAGCACCAAAGCAGGCCTGGTAGATTGGAGCAGCTCCCTCCGAGGCGCCCGTGACGTTTGAGATCGAACTCGACCAAGAGACCGACGGCCGATGGTTGGCCGAGGCGCAGGCCCTGCCCGGCGTGCTCACTTACGGCGTGACGCGCACCGACGCCGTCGCGAAGGTCCAAGCGCTCGCGCTGCGGGTCCTGGCCGAGCGCCTCGAACACGGCGAAGCGATGCCGGAGCTGCTCACCGTCTCATTCCACGCGGCGTGAGCACCTGGGGCGCGGCCAAGGCGCGTGCTCCGCCCGGGCGCCGACGGCCGATGGCGATCAGCGCAACGTAGGTTTGTGCTCGGGCGAGCTTGTGCGCTCGCAGCTGAAGCGGATTTCGTTAGACGTCACCGAAAGATGCTCCACACAGACGAGGAGCCGCATGCATAGATCATTCTTGATTATTGCATTAGTGACATGCATAGTGCTGACGTCGGACGCCTCGTCTACTGCCAAGCCATCCGATGCTCCGGATGTACCGAATATCGGTTTTGTCCTGTATTCGAAGAGTTATTCGCCGGGAACGTTGAACGCGAGATGGATGTACGGAAGCGCGTACAGCGGGCCAGGAATAGCGACCGGCGGGCCAAAGGAAGGCTTTGCTGGGCACTATCATGTTCGCTACTTCTACGACACTGGAGAGTTTTCGGACGAATACGATTTGGTCATCGAGAAGATCAAGGACTCCTATAAAGCATCTTGGATCAGTAAGGGCGAAGTCGCTGCGATTGGAGTTGGCATGGAAGTCGAGAATGGCTTGGCTATCGGGTGGCGCAGGGTTGCGGACTAGCCTGGAGGGCGAGTGCGATCTGGTCCCGATCTCGGGCTCGTCACCCTGCTCGTCCTCGGTTGCCGCAACAGTGAGAGGGCCATGACTCCCCCAGCTCACCGACTTCACACCCGCTATACGGCAGCCTGGTGCAGTCACAAGCCGAGCACGTGGCCGCGTTCTTTGCCGAGTACGGCTCCCTCACGATCAATCGCGGTGTTCCAGCGGTGGTCGAGCTGCGATCGCCACCGCTGCCCAGGGCTTCACGACCGCGATTCCGGACCTCGTCGTGACCATGGACAGTCTCAAAACTACCGGGCCCACGGTGGGCTCCCATTGGACCCTCACCGGCACTGACACCGGGCTGGGTGGGACCGGGCGGTCGGTGCATATCAGTGGCTATGAGGAGTGGACCTTCGGCCCCGATGGCCGGATTGCTCAGTCGCTGGGGCACTTTGACGAGGCAGCCAATCGAGTTCAGCTGCAGGGGGACGGCTGAGTCGGCCTCCTGGACCGTGCCGCCTAACAAGCGCATGCAGCCGACAGGCCGGGCCGGGCCGGCGCTCCGCGCGGGCGCCGGCCTCCCAGATGCCAAACAAAGGAAGCGTTGACTGGTGTGGGCGCCGTCATGGGAGCCTGCAGCTGATGCGCCAGTCGTTAGTCCTCACACGACACTCCGGAGGGCAGAATGGCGGATCTCCGAGCCTTTGACCTCGAGGGGGCGGTCGCCGTCGTTACCGGCGGCAATGGCGGCATAGGCTTGGCCATTGCACTCGGATTGGCCGGGGCTGGGGCAAGGGTTGCCATCTGGGGGCGGAATGCGGAAAAGAACGCGGCGGCTCTCACCGCCCTCCGGGCACGGAGCCCTTCGGCGATGGCCCAGCAAGTCGACGTGGCCGACCGCGGCCAGCTCCAGCCAGCGCTGGCTGCCGTCGAGAACAACCTCGGACCCGTGTCGATTCTGGTCAACAACGCGGCGGTCGCGGCCTTCGGCGGGGTCTTGGACCTTTCGCCAGAGGACTGGGATCGCGTCATCGAGACCGACTTGACCGCGTCCTTCCTTCTCGCCAAGTACGTTGCGCAATCAATGACCAAGCGGCACGCCGGCAAGATCATCAACCTTGCAAGCACGTACTCGCTCTTCGGCTCGGCCTTCGCGCCGTCGTATAGTGCGGCCAAAGGAGCGATCATGCAGCTGACGAAATCCCTCGCGATTGAGCTCGCACCCCACAACATTCAGGTGAATGCCATTCTGCCGGGCTGGATCGAGACCGATCTGACAGAGCCGATAAAGAGCATGCCGTTATACCAAGAGATCCTGACGCGCACGCCGGCAGGCCGTTTCGGAACGCCCGACGAATGCGCGGGGGCCGCGGTGTATCTCGCGTCGGCGGCGGCACGCTTCGTAACCGGCACGGCGCTCGTTGTCGACGGAGGATACGCCATTCGATGACGCCACCCCGGTCCATCGTGAGGCCTAACCGCGCATGCAGCCGATAAGCGCGTCTGGGCGGAGCTCAATCCACGGCGGCACTCACCTACGCCCTCGGGCACCTGGGGGCGTAGCGCCTCACACGGGAGTGGCCGCTTGCGCTCCGCTCCCCTCGCCACAGCGTGAGCCGGGACTATCGGACGACCGACCGCGAGATTCACGTCTCCCTTACTGTCCCGAGCTCTCACCCAGGGCGGCGAGCAGCTCGTCCAGCTGATCGAACGTCTCGCCCATTGCTTCGGCGGCTCCGGTCCCGGCAGCGTCGAGCGCTTCCTTCGAAGGATAGCGCTCGCGCAGGACCACCAGCGTCTTGCCGCCCTTTTCCTCGAAGGTCACCGTGGTGACAGGCCCGCCCTCGCCACCTTCCTCATTGGTCCACGTAAGACGCGAATACGGCTGTACTTCGACATACGTGCCGAAGAACGCGGCAGGCTCGGGGCCACCGACATCGAATTCCAATCGGTACTTGCCTCCGACACGAGCATCCAGCTCGCAGGACAGCAGGGTCATCCCCATCGACTTAACCTT
>DASSOW010000317.1:0-3998 GCA_035700175.1 Gemmatimonadales bacterium
CCGCGGAATTCGAGACGCCGCGCTTTGGCCTGGCGGAGAAGGTGCGGCACGCGGCCCTCGTCGTCACCATCAGCAAGTTCGGCCGTTCGCAGGTCATACGAACCGTCCGCTTCGACGAGTGGGCCAAGGTGCGCGTCGTCCAGCTGGGCGTTGACACTGCGACGTACGTACCGCGCTCGCAGCAACCCGCTTGCCCGCGCGCCACGGTGCTTACCGTGGGCCGTCTCGCGCCGGTCAAGGGACAGGCGGTCCTCATCGAGGCGGTGCAGCAGCTGGTCGGTCGCGGTATTGACGTGGGCCTCACGATCGTGGGACAGGGCCCCGAACGAGAACGGCTCCGTCAGCTCGCGGCCGAGCTTGGTATCGAGGACCGTGTGGAATTCACCGGGGCGCTCAACGCCGTCGAAACCCGGGGTCGGTTCGAGCGCGCCTCGGTCTTCGCGCTGACCAGCTTTGCCGAGGGAATTCCGGTCGTGCTCATGGAGGCAATGGCGCTGGGTGTGCCGTGTGTGGCGAGCCGCGTGACCGGCGTGCCGGAGCTGATTGAGGATGGCAGGACGGGGCACCTGGTGACGGCGGGCGATGTCGGCGAAGCGGCGGATGCCATTGCGCGGGTGCTCTCGGAGCCTGCGGCTGCGCGCGCCATGATTGACGCGGCGCGCGAACAGGTCGTTCGGCATTATGACTTGCCGACCAACGCGCGGCGGCTTGCGGCCGAGCTGCTGCCGCTCCTTGCGTCAGGTGCGGCATGATCGGCCGGCTTCGCGGGCGCTCCCTCCCGGAACTGCGTGACCGCGCGGCGCGCAAGGCGCTGGTCCTGACGGAGCGTCTGGGTCTCCTTCCTTCATCGCGAGCCCCAGAGCCGCGCCGCATTTCGAAGCTGCTGGAGCCGACCATCGATGCCGCTCCCACCAGCCTGGCGAGGGACGTCATTCTCGGCTGCAGGTCGGCGGTGCCAGGGCTCGCCATGCCCACCGATGCGGCAGCCGACGTGGCGGCACACTGGCCTGCCGACGCGGCTACCATCGTCGCACGCGCCGAGAAGATTCTGGGCGGACGGCTGGACCTGCTGGGCTACGAAGGGCTCGACTTTGGCTCGCCACCCGACTGGCAGCTGGATCCGCGGCTGGGGCGCCGTGCGCCAGAGGTGCACTGGAGCCGGATTGCCTACCTTGACCCATCGGCGGTAGGCGATCACAAGGTCATCTGGGAGTTGAGCCGCCAGCAGTACCTGGTGACGCTGGCGCAGGCGTGGCTGCTCACGAGAGATGAGAAGTTCCCCGCCGCCATTGCGGCGCACCTCGAAGCGTGGATGGCGGGTAATCCTCCCAAGCGCGGCATCAATTGGGCGAGCAGTCTCGAAGTCGGCTTCCGGGCAATCAGCTGGATCTGGACACTGGCGCTGGCGGGTGACGTGCTGCCGCCGTCGCTGGTCCAGCGTTGCGCCGGAATGCTCCACGTCCACGCGCGGCACCTCGAGTCACACCTCTCCACGTGGTTCAGCCCCAACACCCATCTGACCGGTGAGGCGCTCGCTCTCGTCTACCTTGGCCGTGCCCTGCCAGTCTTTCGGCGCAGCGAGCGCTGGCGTGAGACGGGACTTCGCATTCTGGAGGCAGAAGTCCGGCGCCAGATCCTGCCTGATGGGGTCTACTTCGAGCAGGCTACCTATTACCACCGCTACACCACCGATTTCTACCTCCACCTGGGCCTGCTGTTCGCCGCACAGGGCGTGCAACGTCCCCGCTGGCTGGACATCACGCTGGGCCATCTGCTCGACTACCTCGTGGCGATCGTGCGCCCCGATGGCACGTGGCCCTTGATCGGGGATGAAGACGGGGGCCGGCTGGTGTGCCTCAAGTCACGACAGCCGAATGATTTCCACGATACCTTGGCACTGGGTGCGGTAGTGCTCGGAAGGCGCGAATATTGCTTGCCCGGCAGCGCTGCCCCGTCTGAGCTTGCCTGGCTGACGGGGCCGGGTGTGCGGGACGCGTTCCAGGCGCTGGGTACGGCACCTCCGCCCCGGTTCGCAGTCTTTCCCGACAGCGGTTACGCCGTCACGCGGAATGACGAGGGGGACTGGCTCCTGATGGAAGCCGGCCCGCATGGCGGGCTCGCCGGCGGACACGCGCACAGCGATGCGCTGGCCATCGAACTGGCAGTGGCAGGCAGGACGGTCCTGCAGGATGCCGGCACCTTCACCTACGTGGCCGATCCGGCGGCGCGCGATGCCTTCCGTGCTGGCGCGGCCCATTCGACGGTCACCATCGCCGGCCGTAGCGCGGCGGTGCCGGCGGGCCCGTTTCGCTGGCGCCACCGGAGCGAAGCCCGCTTCGAGCGATGGAAGCAGTCGGCGCGGTTCGACTTTATCGCCGGGCAGCAGCACGGATTCCACGAGCTTGGCCCCGACGTAACCCACCGCCGGGAGGTGCTCTGGCTTCGCGAGTGGAGATGCTGGATCATTCGCGACCGCGTAGAGGGGATCGCGTCGGCGTTCGAGGCGCACTTCCATCCTGCGCCCGGCATTATCATCGCCACTCGGCGCGAGACGGCCATGTTTCGTGATGCCAGCGCTAACCGGCTGCGGCTGGATGTCCTGGCCGACCAGTGCACGCTCGTCATCAGCGACGCCTGGCATTCACCCGCCTACGGTGCCCGCGTGCCGGTGCAGATGCTGTCGGTGCAGGTCACGCGAGGGATGGAACTGATGACCATCCTGCGCGCGGGGCCCAGCGAATTCACCTGGGCGCGTGATGTCACCGGGACCGCCGTGACGCTCGAACGCGAGGGCCGCTCCGTGGAGCTCTCGGTTGGCCCGTCGGGCTGGCGGCTGGATGGCCAGGCCCTCGACTCTTTCGGAGACTGACGCAAGCTCATGTGCGGTATATGCGGCATTGCCCTTCCTGATGGATCCTCCCGCCGGCTCGACCGGGAATTGCTGGTGCGCATGCGCGACCAGCTCACCCATCGTGGGCCTGACGGGGCAGGGGAATTTCTCGATCGCGGTATTGCGCTCGGTCATCGCCGGCTGAGCATCGTGGATGTGACCCACGGCGCGCAGCCCATGGCGGCGGCGGACGGGGCTGTGCAGATCGTCTACAACGGCGAGGTGTACAACCACCCGGAGCTGATGCCGGCCCTGCAGGCGGCGGGGGTGCAGTACGCCACCCACTGCGACACTGAAACGGTGCTCCATCTCTACCTGCGGCATGGCGCGCGCATGCCGGAGCAGCTGCGCGGCATGTTTGCGCTTGCCATCTGGGACGCGCGGACCCGGGAGCTGTTCATTGCACGGGACCGCCTCGGCATCAAGCCGCTGTACTACGTTCACACCGACGATGGGGCGCTCTACTTCGCCTCCGAGATCAAGGCGCTCATTGCAGCCGGCGCCGTGACGCCGGAGCTCAACCGCCGCGCCTTTCCCGATTACCTCGCCAACCACGCGCCGTCCGGTGAGGACACGCTGTTCCAGGGCGTGAAGCGGCTGCTGCCGGGGCATACGCTGACATGGAAAGCGGGTCGCATCGCGGTGCGACCCTACTGGGATCTCTCCTTTGCGGCGCCGATGGAGACCCGCTCCGACGCCGAGCTGGTGGCGGAATATGCCGAGCGTTTTCGCGAGGCCGTCCGGCTCCGGCTTATGGCCGACGTACCGCTCGGCATGTTTCTCTCCGGCGGTATCGATTCAGCGGCCATCACGGCCACGATGGCGACGCTGGTGCAGGACCCCATCAAGACGTTCTCTGTCGCATTCCGCGAACGCGAAGCCAATGAGCTGCACTACGCCCGGCTTGTCGCCGAGCGCTATCGTACCGATCATCACGAAGTGATCGTGAGTCCGGAAGAGTTCTGGGAGGCACTGCCGTCGCTCGTCTGGCACGAGGACGAGCCGCTGGCGCATCCCTCGAGCATTGCGCTCAACTTCGTGTCCCGCCTGGCGGCGCAGCACGTAAAGGTGGTCCTCACGGGGGAGGGAAGCGACGAGACGCTGGCGG
>DASSOW010000318.1:0-4235 GCA_035700175.1 Gemmatimonadales bacterium
CCTTCTTACAGTCCTGCGGAGACAGCCCGAACGGATCACTGTAGCTCGCCGGGTTATTCCCCGCCCAGCCGCCATCTTCGGATCTTACCCCTCCGCAGGCAGGCAGGCATAGCGCTGCCAGTCTGCACATGCAAGTTGCGCCGCGATCGCCTGAAACCATGAATTCCCTTGGCTCTCCGGATACCTCCTGAGCTGAGTGCCAGGGCTGTCCGCTCCAGCCTCGCAACGGCCGGGCTATGGTCTCAGTCCTGAGTCCCACAGGCCCATCTACCTGCCGCTCCAAGGCTCCGCGGGCAATGAATTGTCCAGAAGTTCTCCACCAGCTTTCCACAGGACCTCATGTTGATCCTCTGGTGCCCCGCCTTAACTCTCCAATCTGCAACCGCTTTCTCGATGCCACTGTCCAGAAACGGTACTCGTAAAAACCGAAGGTGCGCATTCGGGCCCTTCGTTCTATCGTAGCACGATTCCTCATGAACCAGTCTGATATACCTGGCCGAAGGCGATCTCCAAGGCCTTGCGACGGCATGGTGTGAAGTCTGATTGATCCCGCCATGTAGAGGGTTGATTCGGCGTTGATGCTCAGTCCTTACCGCGGTTCCGGGAGGCGTACCGATGGCAATTCGCAGGGACGAGTTCACCTTCGGGGATTCGCCGGCCATGCGGCGGGTGCTCGACGACTACACCGATTTCGCGGCGAGCCCTTACCCCATCCTGCTCACCGGCGAGACCGGAACAGGCAAGACATGGCTGGCGCGGTACATTCACGAGCTGTCCGGCCGGAGCGGTCCCTTCATCTCGTCCGCCGTCCCGCAAGTCGAAGAACTGGCGCAGGGCCAGCTCTTCGGATACGAGAAGGGCGCTTTCACGGGCGCCACGGAGAGCCGAAGCGGTTACCTGGAGCTGGCCAGTGATGGCACGCTATTCCTTGACGAAGTGGGTACTGCGTCGCCCCGTCTTCAGGCCATGCTATTGACCGTCGTGGAGGCATGCGAGGTCTGGCGCATCGGCGCCCGACGCCCTGTCCCCGTGGACACTCGGCTGGTCTTTGCCACCAACGAACTGGGAGGCTGCGATTCGGGCTTGCCCGCATTCCGATTGGACTTGTGGTATCGCATCGGCATGCTCAGCGTCGGGCTTCCGCGCTTGCGGGACCGCGCCGACGACATCCCCGAGCTGGCACGGAGTCTCCTCCGGCGAATTGCCCGACGCCACCGGCGCGAGTGCCCGAGCTTGACGGCACGGGCGCTCGTGAAGCTCCAGGCGGCTCCGTGGCCGGGCAGCCTGCGTCAACTCGACGCGGTGCTTATTCGGGCCTTCCTGCGTCTCAGGGGCAGAGCGTCCATTGATGCCGAGCACCTCGACCTGACTGGCCGTGGCGTTAGGCCGGTGACGCCGGCCGAGCTTTCGGCATCTGAGATACGTAACGCCCTGGCTCTTAATCGGGGCAACCTCGCAGCCACCGCGAGGCAGTTCGACAAGAACGAGAAGACTTTTCGACGCAGGGTGAAGGCATTACTCGGCCCGCGCAGCGAGTGGCACCTGGAGCTGGCGGGTCCCGGACATGACCGGAACGTGTCCGGGTCAACCGGGGCGGGCCACGGCGTGGACGACTTGTGCGCTGCATCGTAAGTGCGCCAAGCGCCAAGCGCTTAGCGCTCAGCGTTGCGCGGCCGCGGATGCGGCATAGCCATTGCCTGTCACCCCCACATGCCCGAGCAATTGCTCCAGTCACACCTGCCGGTACACGCCAACTACAGCGCGGAGTACTTCGAGTACTATCGGCTGCTTCCACTTGAAGTCGTCAATGATGTACTGCGCATTGCCGTTGCCGGTGAACCGCATCAGCAGGCGATGGCGGATCTTTGCGAGCAGTTCGAGCACCCGGTTGAAATAGTCCCGGTCGAGCTGGACGAGTTGAAGGAGGCCATCCGGCGGACTTTTGCCGCACACGAGTCGGTGGTCGAACTGGTGCGGGACCTTGCATCAATGGAGTCCGGGCTTCCGCTCGACTCCGACGCGCCGCTCGCCGACATCCGCGGCCTCGCCCTTCAGCCCCCGGTCATCCGCTTCGTCAACCTGCTCATCCGCGAAGCCCATGAGGCCCACGCGAGCGACGTCCACCTCGAGGCGACCCGGGAGGGCCTCCGGGTCCGACTCCGGGTGGACGGCGTGCTTTCGGAGCTTCCGTCGCCTCCTGCCGGCCTCCATGCCGCCGTCGTCTCCCGCATCAAGCTCCTGGCGGAACTCGATATCGCCGAACGGCGCGCCCCGCAGGATGGGCGCATTCGGGTACGGCTCGAATCCACCGAACTCGACCTCCGCGTGTCCACCGTACCCACGCTTTTTGGCGAGTCGGTGGTGCTTCGGTTGCTGGGGCAGGGGAAGGGCGCGGTCTCGCTCGATGAACTGGGGATGACTCCGGACATGCTGGAGGAGTTCCGACGGTTGGCAGGGCGTCCTCACGGAATCGTCCTCGCCACCGGGCCAACCGGAAGCGGCAAGACCACGACCCTTTACGCAGCGCTGGGGCTCCGGCATCCCTCTGAAGAGAAGATCATCACTGTCGAGGACCCCGTCGAATATCACCTCGACGGTGTGACCCAGGTGCCGGTACACGCCAAGGCCGGCGTCACATTCGCCTCGGCGCTTCGCAGCATCCTGCGCCAGGATCCCGACGTGCTCATGGTGGGGGAAATGCGCGATCCTGAGACGGCCGCCATCGCGGTGCAGGCAGCGATGACCGGCCATCTGGTCTTTTCCACCCTGCATACCAACGACGCGGTCAGCGCCCTGGCTCGGCTTACCGACCTCGGCGTCGAGCGTTACATGGTGGCCGCCACCATCGAGGGAATCCTGGCCCAGCGCCTGGTGCGCAGGATCTGCGTCCAGTGCCGGGAATCCTACATTCCGGACGCTTCGCTTCTCTCCTTCTTCGAGTCGTCTCCAGCACAGCCCCGATTGCTGCAGCGGGGCCGCGGCTGCGCCGCGTGCCGTGAAACGGGATATCGCGGCCGCATTGGCATCTTCGAGCTGCTGACCATGTCGGACTCACTCAAGGACGGCCTGCTCGACCGCGAGTCGCAGCATGCGCTCCGTGAGCGCGCATACGTGGAGGGGATGCAGCCGATGCGAGCGGACGGCTGGACGAAGGTGCTGGCCGGCCTGACCACAGTCGAGGAGGTCCTCCGTGTTTCGCAGTGAGCGCGGGTTCACCTTGATCGAGCTGATCGTCGTCATCGCGGTCATTTCGGTGCTGGCCGCGGTCGTGTCGCCCCTGGTGTTTCGCAATGTCGGCGACGCCAAGGTCGCTGCCGCGAAGACCCAGGTCGAAACCTTCGGTTTGGCGCTCGATGCGTATCGGCTGGACAACGACTACTACCCCTCGACGGCACAAGGACTCGACGCTCTGGTCCATCGGCCTGAAGGCCAGCCGGAGGCGCGTGGATGGCGCGGCCCGTACCTCAAGCGAGCGCTGCCAATGGATCCTTGGGGCCGGGGCTATCTCTACAGGAGCCCGGGCGACTCCGCGCCGGAGAGCTACGATCTGCTGAGCTACGGACGCGATGGCAGCGCCGGCGGGACTGGCGAGGATGCGGACATCGTCTCCTGGCGCGCCGGAACGGCAAGATGATGGCATTCCGCTATCGGGCCGTGTCCGTCGGCGGCCGGGTCGTGACTGGTCGGATTGTGGAAGAGAGCGAAGAGCTTGCCGTCGGCCGTCTCGAAGGCCGGGGGCTCGTGCTCCTGCAAATTCGTGAGCACGCGGGGGTCGGCATTTCACGTACGCTCTCGCGTCGTCAGCTCGCAATCCTGTTTCGGAATCTCGCGGCGCTCACGGAAGCGGGCGTGCCGCTGGAACGGGCAGTCGCTTCCTCGCTGGCACTGGCCGATGGCCGATTGCTTGACCTCATCGCACGAGCCCGGGCCCAGCTTCGTGAAGGAAAGCCGCTATCACGCGCTCTCGACGACGGCTCCGGAGCCCTGCCGGCGGTCGTGATCGGGATGCTTCGCGGCGGAGAACGGGTCGGGCGCATTCCTGAGGCGCTGGACCAGATCGCTGAACATCTGGAGCGGGAAGCATCGCTGGCGGCCCGTGTTCGGCAGGCGCTGGCCTATCCAACAGTGCTCATGGCTGTTGGTGCCGTCGCGATGGGCATCCTGCTGACCCGTGTCGTGCCGCGCTTTGCCTTGCTCGTTGCCGGCAGCGGCACCGAGCCGCCCGCAAGTACCCG
>DASSOW010000319.1:0-3459 GCA_035700175.1 Gemmatimonadales bacterium
GCGCCAGCCGATAGATGTTGAAGCTGCCGTGCTGGAAGGAGCCGGCGAGCAGTCCGCCGCCTGGCAGCGGCACCGCGTCAAATGCACCGCTCCACGCGGAGGACTCGCGCCGCCCGTTGCCCAGCGTATCCATGGACCAGACGTTGAGCACGTTACCCCGGCTGGACGTGAAGTAGATCCGCCCGTCGGGACCCCACGCCGGAGTCTCATCCACCCAGGGCCCGGCCGTCAGCTGCCGGATATTTCCCGACTCGAGATCAAGCATGAAGAGGTTGACAGCACCGCCCTCACCCTCGGCCGTGCGATCGGAGGCAAAGACCAGGCGACGCCCGCTTTCGTCGGGCGCCGGATCGAGGTCCTGATACCGGTCGGTGGTCAGGTGTGTGAGGGTGCCACTGGGCACGGTGATCCGATAGAGATCGGACATGCCGTTGTCGGCCAGCCCGCTGAACACGATGCTCTGGCCATCCGGCATCCACGCGGGCGACAGGATCGAGACAATGCCGGGAAACTGGTAGCGACCGGCCAGCCGCTGTCGAGTCAGGTCCCAGATCACCAGCGCATCGCGATCATGATAGCGGGCACTGAAGAGCAGGAACCCCGAGCGACTCGCATCCACCCTGCTGTCAAACGGGTGCATGGACTCGAGCCCTTCCGACTTCCCCGCCGCCACGACCTCGCGCTGGGGTCCCAGAGTATCCAGGCGGCGGCGATAGACGGTCATGTAGCCGGTGGCGGGCGAGGTGTAGAAGGCTTCCGACGCGGTGTCACCGTCAGCTGTCAGTGCCCGCAGGGCCGGCTTGATGGCGAGCTCGGCGATCTCGCGCCCCAGCAGCGCTGGCGGAGCGTGGCTCGCGGCCACGGGGTAGTACTGCTGGCGCATGTAGTACTGGAACGCCTCGTTGAGCTCGTCGAGAGACTTCCCGTAGATCCCGGCGATGGCATCCTCGAAGGAGGCGTAGCGATTGAGCTCACGGTACAGCAGCGCCACTCGCCAGGCGCCGTAGGTATCGGCGAGCCACTGGTGAATGCGGCCACCCAGGGGGTACACCAGGAAGCCGGTGTAATACTTGAGCTGGTCGAACGTGGGGAGCCTGCCGGAGTAGGTCAGGTCCCGCAGCATCATTTCGTCACGGGCGTCCTGCCCAGCAGACCAGTATTCGGCGAGACCTTCGGTCCACCACAGCGGCGCGTTGAATTGTGGCGCGCGCGGCGCCCGATGGTACGCCTCGCTGATCATGCTGAACTGGAAGACGTGCACCATCTCGTGCCGAAGCGTATTGCGGAATTCGGCGAGGTTGCCGCGGAACGGCATCGTCACCCGGCGCTTCATGAAGTCGGTAGCGCCGAGCAGCCCTTCCGGCGGGACGAACGGCAGGATGTTGGTCTGCTCGAAATCGATGTGTGAAGCGTAAATCACCAGCGGTATGCGGGTCGCCACCTCATGGCCGAAGCGCAGCGCCAGGGTGTCATAGCTGGCCTCGGCCCACTGCAGGGCGCTGGCCGCAAGTGTCGCTTCCTCGGGGTAGTAGTACAGGTCCACGTGCGGGCCCCGGAGGGTCCGCCAGTCGAATTCGCGATACTGGATCTTGTTTTCGCCAAACTCGAAGAACTGCGCACGGGCCTGACGGGCGAGCCCGAGGAGGCCCGCCAGCAGCGCCGCGACGCGCAGTGTACGGATCAGCGCCGGATGGTGCGGATGATGTCGCCCTGGGTGATGCGCGACAGGACCTGGAAGCCCCCGACGACCTTGGCGAACACCGTGTAGGTGCCGTCGAGATGCGGCTGGGGACTCAGATTGATGAACCATTGGCTGCTCCCCGTGTCGGGGCCTGAAAGCGCCATGCCGACCAGCGGCTGGACATAGCGCTGCCGGTTGATTTCGTCGCGAATGGGTATCCCGGACGAGCCCCAGCCATCACCGCGCGGGTCCCCGTCCTGCACCACGAAATCGGGCACCACACGGTGCCAGCGGTTCCCGTCAAAGAAGTGGCGATCCACCAGCGACAGGAAGTTGGCCACGGTCAGCGGCGCCTCGGGCCCCATCATCTCCAGCTCGATGCTGCCGCGCTGCTCGGTTTCAATGGTAACGTGCGGCCGCCGGACCGAATCGGGCGCGACGACGTAGCGCCGAAGGACTTCCCGATAATCCTGCAGCGTGCGCCCCGGGTCGAGCGGGTAGGCAGGACCCCAGCGGGCCGCCGCCGCAGGCCAGGCTGACTGGGCCCATGCACGAATGACGTAATCATCGGGCCGACGTGCACGGCTCAGGAATCGCTGCTGGACGTCCGCAGCGGCGGCGGCGCTGGCGTCGGCGATCTGACGGAGGCCATCGAGCGCCGCGAGTGCGGCGTCCGGAAAGGAATCCCGGGCAGCGCGGGCGTAGGCATCCGCCAGCGCCCCCACATCCACCGGATCATGCGTGCGGGCCAGGATTCCGGCAGCCACGGCCCGCACCACGGCGTCGGGCGAGCGGAGCCGCGTACGTGCTTCCGACAACACCTCATCACCGGGGGTGTCCTGGCTCGAAGCCCAGGCCTGAAGCGCGGCTGCCGCCACGCGAGGGTCACGATCGTCCAGCAGCGCCGGCCGGCCCGAAGGCACAGCCGCCTCGGCCGCGGCCATTCGTCCTGCCCAATCGGGACGGGCCGCCCAGGTAGCGAGCCAGGGACGAGCGGCTGCGGAGTCGACCCGCGCCAGCGCCACCAGCGCCGCGCGACCGATGGCAAAGACGGGCTTGCCCTCAAGAACCTTGGCCAGCTCACGCGCCGCGACCGCCCCGCCCAGGTCACCGAGGGCCTGGATGGCGGCGATGCGTACGTTGGGGAGCGGATCGTCAAGCCGGTCCGCAATGCGCCCCGCGAGGGCCGTGTCGCCCAGCGCACCGACGGCTCGCAAGGCGGCAATCCGGACCCCGTCATTGTCATCGGTGAGCAGTGGCGTGAGCAGTCGAGTGATGGTGGTGCGGCCGAGGCCGGCGCTGTCTACGTACGCCGGGGTGAAGGCCCGCACCGCGGCAGCCCGCGTGTAGGAGAGCGGGTCTCGCACCGCCTCGGCGAGCCGTCGCGCCGCCGACACGGGCCGTAGCCGGCTGAGCGAGTAAACGGCGCGCCAGCGCATGTCACCGCTCGTGTCAGTAACCAGTGGCAGCAGTGACGCTACAGGTGCATCTGGCCCGAGGCGCCACGATTCGAGGGCAATCTGCCGGCGGAGCAGCTCCAGTGCCGAGAGGTCGAGCGCGGCCCGCCCATCGAGGATGGCACGAAAGATCTCGCCGACCTGCGGTCCCCCGATCTTGGCAAGCGTGGTCATGGCCTCAACGGCGCTGGTGATGTCGAGCACCGGTTCGGCGCGCAGCCGCTCGAGAATGGCACCGACGGCCGCCGTGTCGCGCAGCAGTCCGAGGCCAAACACTGCCGCGACGCGCACGGTGGTATCGGGATCCGACATGCCGCGGAT
>DASSOW010000320.1:0-6283 GCA_035700175.1 Gemmatimonadales bacterium
ACGATAGTGCGGCTGATCTCCACGTGTTGCTCTCAAGTCCTGAGCTCGATTGCCCGTGCGTGCTCGTCGGCGAATCGATGGGAGGCGCGATCAGCCTGATCCTGGCCGACACGCACCCTGAAGACATCGCCGGTCTGGTCCTGCTCGATCCCCCGCCGCCGAGGCTGATTGATCAGGTACTCAAGATTGCCCCGGCCGGGTCGCCGGAAGCCGATCTGGCCAACGGGTTCCCACCAGACCCGGAGCATTTCGATTTCCTCGCCAGCCTGCGCCAGGTCGAAACGCCATCACTGCCGGCAACGGTCCCCGTCGAGGTGCTGACGCACGGCCAGGGCGATCCACCACCATGCTTCCCGTGCTCGCCCGATTTTCCGGCCGATCAGCTCGAAGTCTGGTGGCAACAGGCCCAGGCTGAACTGGCCGGGGACCTCAACGGGAAGCTGGTGGTTGCCGAAGACAGCAGCCATTTCATCAGTACCGACCAACCCGACCTGATCGTGGCCGCGACCCGCGAGGTCGTCAGCGCCGTCCGGGACCCAACCACCTGGCCACCGATGCCCTCGCCGGCTGCCTGACCGTTCGCCAATTCATGGGAGACGGGACCTTTTGAGCCTGCGTCCCGTCTCCTTTACTCAACTTGCGACCGATGGGATCACCCGCTCCGCCAGCAGGCGAATCGTCTCAGTGTCGCTTGCATCGAGCGTGGTGACGACGAAGTACTCGATTCCGGCCGTGACCAGTGACCGGTACATCGCGACCGCCTGTTCCGGCGTCGCCGCCACCGCATATCCGTCCCAGCCGCCGCTGAATCGCTGCTCGATCCCCTCGGGAATCATCCGCCGCACCTTCGCGTCCAGCCGCTCCTCGTCCTCGGCCAGGATCAGCCATCCGGTGAAATGCGTGCGCAGGACGGCATCCGATGACCGCCCGGCGGTGGCCAGGTGACGATCCAGCACCGCCAACTTGTGCCCAACCGTCTCAACCGTGCCGTCTCCGCTCATATTTCCGAACATGCCGAGCTGGGCGGCGTCGGCAAGGTGCGCTACCTGCCGCAACGTGACCCGTTCGCCGCCTCCGGCGATCAGGATCGGCGGACCGGGCTGCTGCCGCGGAGCAGGTTTGACCTGCGCATTCCGGGTCCGAAAATGCGCGCCTTCGTAGCTGAATGGCTCATCACCCCAGACACCGCGAATGATCGCGATTGCCTCCTCCAGTGCCGCCTGTCGTTCCGGCACGGGTGGAAACCGGAGGCCGAGATTGTCGAACTCGTTCTCATCCCACCCTATTCCCAATCCGAGGATGAGCCGGCCGTCACTCAGGTTGTCGAGATCAGCTGCCAGCCGCGCGGTCAGGACCGGATGGCGGTAGAGCGCGCACGCCACGTTGACTCCAAGGCGCATCCGCTTCGTCCGCACGGCCACTGCCGCCATGTGGAGCCAGCAGTCGAGTCCCCAGGCCGGGTGGTCGCCGAACCAGAACGAGTCGAAGCCAAGAGTCTCGGCTAAATCGCCAGCCGCCAAAAGCGCCCGGGTCGGCTCGTCCCGGGTCTCGATGGGGAACACTTCCAGCCCGAACCCGACCCGGCCATGCCACTCCCGCACCCACGGATGGATGTCCTGAGTCGCGGACATTGCCGTCATGCTATTTCCTCCCGCGTGCAGGAATGGATTGATGCGTGAGCCACGTCGATCCTATCACGCGCATCGCGACCACCCGCAAGGCTGTGGCCGAGCTTGAATACGGCCGGTTTCCGGTTTTCGGGAAGAGCGTACCGGCTCCCTTTCCGTTCCAACGACCAATGTCCATCGACCATCAACCACTTATTCGTTCCCTCAACCCTCAACCGTAGCCCCCGCCACACCCACTCCCAGCAAACTCCCAGCAAGCGCCGATAAGGTGAAACGCGGGAAGAGGGTGCTGCGCGCGCAGCAGGCTTGCGATCAGCGCGCCAGGCAGATGTGGCTGCCCATCGGCGCACGCAAGGAGCGACGCATGTCTACGCCGCGAATCGACCCCGATCCGTTGAGTCCCCTCAACCAGATGCAGCGCTACCTGGTCCACGAGTTCATCGATGATTACCAGGATGGCCTGCTCTCCCGGCGCGATCTGACCGCCAAGATCGGATACATCGCCGGTGGAGCGGCGGCCGCAACCGCGATTCTGACCCGCTTCGGCCTCGACATCGACACGGCCGAGGCACAGGAGGCCAGCGCCACTCCCCAGACCAGCGGTCCCCAGAGTCCGATTTCCGTCCCGGCCGACGATCCGGCAGTCTCCGGCGCGGACATCACCTTTCCGAGCGGTGGCGGCGACTACACGGCCTACGAGGCTCGCCCCGCCGCGGCCGCAACCCCCACCGACGCCACGCCGGCCGCCAACGGTTCCGGCCTCGTCCTCGTCTGCCACGAGAATCGCGGCCTGACCGACCACATCCGCGACGTCGCCCGCCGCCTCGCCAAGGTGGGTTATGTCGCCTGCGCGGTCGATCTACTCAGTCCCGAAGGTGGCACCGCCGCCAATAATCCGGACGCCATCCCCGGCATCCTGACCTCGGGCGATATCAACCGGCACGTCCAGGCGTTCAGTGATGCGATCAGCTTCTACCAGCAGCAGGGCGACAGCTTCTCCCAACGCGTCGGAATGGTCGGCTTCTGCTTCGGCGGCGGCATCACCTGGCGAACCACTACCCAGGAAGACCGGCTCAAAGCCGCCGTTCTCGGCGTCTATTCGGACGATCCGGGCGATTTCGCCAACGAGGGCCGTGGCGATCTCGAAGCTGCCCTCAAGAGCGCCGGCATTACCTATCGGATCAACATCTACCCGGGCACCCAGCACGCCTTCAACAATGACACCGGCCAGCGCTACAACGAGGAGCAAGCGCTCGCCGCCTGGAGCGACACCCTCGCCTGGTTCGCCCAGTACCTGGTCTGACCCCTGCAATAGTCCGGACGTCCGGGTAGCTTCCAGCCCAGGGAGCTACCCAAAACGTGCACTGCTGCCCATCCGTAGTCTGAGCCTTGCACGATATTCTTGGCCTGATGAATGATTCACCGTTACGCATGAGGCTGGGAGCGTAACACCCCGGATCCCCGGGGAGGAACTATCCACGCCCAGCAAAGGAATCAACCCTTGCTCATCGTCCTCCGCCCTCGCCTCCTCGCGTTTGCAAGCCGATTCGGTCCTCTCCTCTGGCTTACCCTCCTGATTGGTTTCGCGGCATTCTTCATCGATCGGCACGGCGGCGAGCTCCGCAAGGCAGCCGGTCTGATCGTCCGCGGCGACCCTCGCTGGGTCCTCGCGATGATCGCGACCCAGCTCATGTCGCTGGCCTTGGTCACTGGCAAGTGGCGGATGCTGCTCGCTCGCGTCGGCGCGCAACTCCCCACCCAAACCGTGCTCGGCGCCTACCTTCGTCGCCACCTGATCAGCACCGTCCTGCCAATCGGTGGACCCGCCGGCCTGGTCCATTTCATGCGGGACCTCGGCAAACATCGCGTCAGCAGCGGCACGATCCTGCACGCCTCAATGCTGGCCTCGCTGGTCAACCAGGCCGCCCTTGCGCTTTACCTGATCACGGCGCTTGGCTGGCTGGCCATCGCCGGGCGGGCAACCGGCACCATGCTGGTCGCCGCCATCCTCATGACTGCTATGGTCCTCGCCTGTACGGCCGGATTCAGCTTCGTCCTCAAGCGCGGCGAGCTCCCCCAGGCGCTGCACAAGCGGCTCCCGGCCAAGGTCACCAAGCCGATCGCCGATATCCGCGCCAACGGTTTCCACCTCCGCGACCTCGCCACGGCACTGCCCTTCGCGATCCTGGTCAACGTCGCCAGCATCGCCCTCCTCGCCGGCGCGCTGCTGGTCGTCGGCCAGCACCCGACGCTCACGATCATCCTTTCCGCCCGCGTCGCCGCCACGATCTCCGGCTGGATGCTGCCGGTCATGCAGGGTGGCGGGGCCGTCGAGCTTTCTATCGTTGGCGCGCTCCACGCCGGCGGCATTCCGCTGCCCGAGGCAGTGGCCGCCATGGTGCTCTTCCGCATCGTCCAGGTCTGGATCCCGATCGCGCTCGGCGGCGTCGCGATGATGCCGTGGGACCGCCGTGCGGAGATCTCCGCCCGCCTCGCCCCGGCCCGCCTCAGCCTGGCCACCGGCCTGCTGGTCGCCATCCTGCCAATCGGCGGCGCCGTAGCCGCCTACTACACGCTCCTCTGATTCAGGTTTTGGGTTTTGGGTTTTGGGTTTTCGGTTTTCGGGGTTCGGTTTTCGGGACTGGCGACCGGCCACGTTTCCGTTCCAACGACCAACGTCCATCGACCATCAACCACTTAACCGTTCCCTCAACCCTTCACCCTCAACCCGACCCACAGTTGACGCCACAAACAACTACCGGCATGCTGTCCTGACACACCAGACGCGAATTCGCTTCGTCCGAGGGACCCATGCCGTGAATCCCTCAGCACACTCGACGCATGCCGGCTCCCTCCCTGCGCCGCTCACGTCCCTCATCGGCCGGGAGCGCGAGATCGCCGAGGCCCTTGCGCTCGTGCGCGATCCCGGCATCCGCCTCGTCACCTTGACCGGCCCCGGCGGCGTCGGCAAGACGCGTCTCGCGATTACGGTCGCCCGCCAAGCGAGCGATACCTTCCCGGACGGCGTCCGATTCGTCGACCTGTCTCCTACACGAGACCCTGCTCTGGTCGCCGCCACGATCGCCCAAAGCTTCGGCGTCCATGGCGGAACAGATCCCGTGCAACTCGTGCTTTCTGTCATCGCCCAGCGTCGCGTCTTGCTCCTGATCGACAACTTCGAGCAAGTAGTGGACGCTGCGCCGGTCATCGCCGAGCTGCTGATCGGCGCGCCCGATCTGACCGTTCTCGTGACCAGCCGGGAACCACTGCGCGTGAGCGGCGAGCAGGAATATCCGATCGCGCCACTGACGCTCCCCTCGCCGGATCGTCACTCGCCCCAGGAGCTGGCCCAACTCGATGCCGTCCTGCTCTTTGCCGAGCGCGCCCGGGCTGTGCTCCCGACCTTTGCGGTGGCGCCCGACAACGCCGCCCAGGTCGCCGGGATTTGTCGCCGGCTGGATGGCCTCCCGTTGGCGATCGAGCTGGCCGCCGCCCGGGTCAAGACACTGCCTCCGACCGCGCTCCTGACTCGCCTCGAGCATCGCTTGCCGTTGCTCACCGGCGCGCGCCGCGATGCCCCCGAGCGCCAGCAGACCATGCGGGATACCATCGCCTGGAGCTACGCGCTGCTGCCACCGGATGAGCAGACGCTCTTTCGCCGCCTGGGAGTGTTCGTGGGCGGCTTCACCCTCGACGCCGCGGAAACCGTGGCTGGCACCGGGATCGACGTCCTCGCCGGCCTGTCATCGCTGGTCGACAAGAGCCTGGTCCGGCAGCAGACCGATTCCAGCACCGAGCCTCGTTACCTGATACTCGAAACGATCCGCGAGTTCGCGCTCGAGCACCTGCGAAGCAGCAACGAGCACGAGGCGATCCGCGCCGCCCACGCCGCCTGGTGCACAACCCTCGGTGAGGCATGGCGGGTATACGGCGACACCAAGCATCACCCCGAGATGGCGAATCAGGTCGAACCACCACTCGTCGCCGAATTCGACAATGTCCGCGCCGCGATGACCTGGTTGGACGAGTCAGGCAATATCCCGGGTCTTGCTCACCTCGCCGGTGCCATCTGGTACTACTGGGTGCTCCACGGCTCCCGCAAGGAGGGTGCGCACTGGATCGAACGAGCCAGCGCGATCAACGCCGATTCCGCGCACGACCGGATATCCAAACTTTGGGTGAACCAGGGGATCTGTGAGTTCGCCGAGGTCCAGGGACGCCTCGAAGTTGCTACGGCCGCTGCCAACGAATGTCGGGTCCTGGCTCGCGAGCTGAACGACCTGGTGGCCGAGGGCACCGCGGTTGCGAATCTTGGATACATCGCGCTCGACGCGGGCGAGTTCGACCGCGCCGAACAGTTCATCCTGGAGGCGATCCAGCTCAACGAGCGAGCCGGCCACTGGCGCGCGGTCGGGTCCGACCGAATGCTCCTGGCAATGGTTGCCTATGGCCGGGGCGACCTTGAGCAAGCGGAGGAGATGTACCGCGACGCGCTCGAAGTCCACCGGCAGTCGAACGATCTGTACGAGCTCGGCTGGGAATTGCGCTGGCTGGGGCTCATTCAAGGTGAACGAGGAGCTATCCAGGCAGCGGCGGCCTCGTTCCGGGAGGGGCTGCGCGTCTGGCAATCGATCCAAAGCCTTGAGGACCTCTCA
>DASSOW010000321.1:0-2385 GCA_035700175.1 Gemmatimonadales bacterium
GGGCTCATCGTCTGGCTGGTGCTGGCGCGCGGCGGCGTGCTGGGGCCACTGAACCTGCTCTACACGCCCCAGGCGATGGTCATCGCCCAGTTTCTCATCGCGCTGCCCCTGGTGATCGGATTCACTGCGGCCAGCGTCCAGGCGCTGCCCCCGCGCCTTCCGGACCTCCTGCAATCGCTGGGCGCCACCCGCGCACAGCGGCTCTGGTATCTCTGTCGCGAGGCCCGGCTCGGACTTCTCGCGGCGGTCATGGCGGCGTTCGGCGCCATCATCTCCGAGGTGGGCGCGGCCATGACCGTAGGCGGCAACCTGCGCGGCTCGACCCGGGTGCTCACCACCGCCATTGTCACGGTCACGGGACGAGGCGAGCTCGGCCAGGCGCTGGCGCTCGGGCTTATCCTCCTGCTCCTCGCTTTCAGCGTCAATCTGGTCCTCACGCTGGTGCAACAGCGCCGCTGATGGAGATCGCCATTCGCGGGCTGGTCTTCGAGCGCGATGGGCAGCGCGTTCTCGACATCCCCGGACTCGAGCTTGCCGTCGGGTCCGTGACGGCATTGCTCGGAGCGAATGGAGCCGGCAAGACTACCCTCCTCCGCATCCTGGCGGGCCTCGAGCAGCCGACTCAGGGAGACGTGTATCTCGGCGACGCGCGAACGGCGCGGGACCGCTCCCTCGCCACCGCGATCACTTTCCAGGAGCCGATCTTCCTGCGGGGCACGGTGCGACGAAACCTCATGTTGGGACTCTCTCTCCGCGGCGTGCCGGCAGGCGAAGTGGAATCCCGGCTGCACCGAGCAGCTGAGGAAACCGGCATCGCGACGCTGCTGGATCGGCGGGCGCGGGCGTTGTCGGCCGGTGAGTCCCAGCGCGTGAACCTGGCGCGGGCACTCGTGCTGGACGCGCCTGTCCTGCTGCTGGACGAGCCCCTGGCCGGCGTGGATCGCCGGACTCGCCAAGGGCTGCTCCGCGATCTCCCTCGGCTCATTCGCTCGCGTGGGGCGACGACCGTGATCGTCACGCATGACCGGGAAGAGGCCTTTCGCCTCGCGGATCGGCTGATGCTCATGGTGGATGGCCGAGCGGTCCGGAACGGCACAGCCGAGGAGGTGTATCGCGAACCGGGCACGGCAGAGGTGGCCGAGCTGATGGGCTATGTGGTGCTGGATCTCGCGGGTGAACGCGTGGCGGTACCGCCGGATGGGTTCCGGTTGACGCCTGGGAATGGGCTCGAGCAGGCCATGGACGTGAGCGACGTCCTGATGGTCGCCGGCCACCGGCATGTCGTGGGGACCATTGGTGCGGTTCCCGTCGAGTTTCGGCTGCGCGACGGCGATCCAGCACCCCAGCCGGAGTCCCGCGTGAGCGTGTGCCTGAGTGGGGTACGACGGCTGGAAAGGTCGTGAGTCGTGAGTCGTGAGTCGCGGGTCACGAGTCTTCCAGCGCGTGACTCGCGACCCGAGACCCATGACCCATGGCCCATGACCCAACTACCTTTCTCCCCCGAACACCCGGGCGTGGTGGCCGAGTGGTTTAAGGCAGCGGTCTTGAAAACCGCCGCACTGGACTCCTGGGAATGCACTTCCCTATCAAGTGGGACTGACCGACATGCACCCGAGCGCACTCGTTGCACCGGCTTTGACCCCAGATTGGCCCCACATTTCTGGAAGTCACCAGCGTGCCGTAGTGGAGTGGAGTTGCCTTGTCGCGCTACCCCACTCAGGCAAATGGTGCCCTGCGCAGCAGTTGAGCATTGACAGCTACGATGACCGTGCTCGCCGACATGAGGATGGCCCCGACCGCGGGCGACAGCACGATGCCGAAGGGTGCCAGCACTCCGGCAGCGAGTGGAATCGCGATGATGTTGTAGCCGGCCGCCCACCACAGGTTCTGCAGCATCTTCCGGTAGGACGCCCGGCTCAGCACGATAGTCCGCGCAGCATCGCGCGGATCGCTCCTCACCAGCACTACATCTCCTGCTTCGACCGCCACGTTGGTGCCCGCGCCGATCGCAATGCCCACGTCCGCGGTCACTAGTGCGGGCGCATCATTGACGCCGTCTCCAACCATCGCCACCCGCTTGCCCTCATGCTGGAGCGCCTCGACGCGCGCCGCCTTCTCGGCCGGCAAGACCTGTGCGATGACCGCGTCAATTCCCAGATCGCGGGCCACCACGTCGGCCACGGCCTGGCTGTCGCCGGTCATCATCTGCACCGAGACACCCAGGTCATGAAGCTGCTGCACGGCCTCACTGGACTCAGGCCGGACCGCGTCAGCAACGGCGAACGCGGCAAGCACGCGTTCACCCTCCACGAGATAGACTATGCCGTGGCCACTGGCTGCCGCCTGATCCGAGAGGGCCTCCAAGTCGGCGGGGAGCGCAAGTCG
>DASSOW010000322.1:0-2485 GCA_035700175.1 Gemmatimonadales bacterium
CATGAAACGATTTGCCTTGCCGCTTCTCACACTGGGACTTGCGGTAATCGTGCTCGTGGACCGCGTGCAGCACCTGCGCGAGACGCGCGACACCCTCCAGCCGGCCTCGGCCCAGGCCGCGGTGGCGGCCGGGGTCGGCCGCGCGCATGCCACGCCGGCTCCTCCCGGCCCGGCCGGTGTCGAGTCGGTGAAGAGCGCCACGCCCACGATTGACCGGCTGGCCCGCCTGGCGGCGCGCCAGCAGATAGCCCGTGCGGGCATGTCCACCTATCTCGACTCGCTGCTCATGTCCACCGACTCGGTGGTGCGCCGCTGGCCCGACCGCGCGGGGCTGCCGTTGCGCGTGGCCATCGTCGAAGGCGGCGCTGACGGCTTCCGCCCACGCATGACGAGCTTTGTGGACCGCGCCCTCGATCTCTGGTCGGCTTCGGGAGCCGGCGTGCGTTTCGAGATCATTTCCGACACCAGCAGCGCCGACATCGTGTTCCGCTGGATTGACCGGTTTCCCTACGACCGCGCCGGCCAGACCGACCTGACGTGGGATCGCATGGGCCGGGTGCGGCGCGCATCGGTCTCGCTCGCCATCCACACCCAGACCGGCATCCGCCTGCCTGATGCCTCGTTGTTTGCAGTGGCGGTGCACGAGACCGGTCACGCGATCGGGCTCCCGCACTCGGCTGATTCTGCGGACGTGATGTTTCCCGCCACGCGCGTCGGCGCGCTGACGGATCGTGATCGTGCCACGGCGCAGCTGCTCTATGCCCTGCCCGTGGGTCCCATTACCGACTCGGTGCAGGGATCGTGATGCTCGCCGCGCTCCTGCTGACTGCCGCTGCCTATGCCGGCCCCACCGGTCCCGCGCCCGATTTTTCGGCGGTGGACCGGGCGGTGCGGCACGGAATCCAGCGCGGCGTCTTCCCGGGCGCGGTCGTGGTGATCGGCACGCATGATCGCATTCTGCACTCTGCGCACTTTGGCCATTACACCTGGAACCCCAGGTCACCGAGTCCCCGGGCGGACTCGACGCTGTGGGACCTGGCGTCGCTCACCAAGGTGATCGCTGCGGGTGCTGCGCTCCGGATGGTGGACCAGGGCGTGCTCGACCTCGACGCGCCGGCGGCGCAGTACGTCCCCGAGTTCAGTGGCGGCGATCGCGACTCGGTGACCGTCAAGATGCTGCTGCTGCACACCAGCGGTCTCCCGCCCTTCCTGCCGCTCTACCGCACTGCCACGAGCCGGGCGGAAGCGCTGGCGCAGGTCACCAGTGCGTCACTGATCCAGCGGCCGGGCAAGGGCCCGATCTACAGCGACCTCAACGGCATCCTGCTGGGGCTGGTGCTCGAGTCGGCCGCCGGCATGCCGCTCGATTCACTCCTTCGCCAGCAGGTCTTCAGCCCGCTCGGCATGCAGGAGACGATGTTCCGCCCGCCGCACTCGCTGCTGGCACGCATCGCGCCGAGCTCATTCCTCAAGGGTGAAGTGATAGCGGGCGTGCCCAATGACCAGAATGCGCAGACGCTGGGCGGCATCTCCGGCCACGCGGGACTCTTCGCCACGGCCTCAGACCTGGCGCGGTTTGCCCAGACCTGGCTGCGCGATGGCATGCTGGATGACAGCACCGCATGGGTCAAGGCATCCACGGTCAAGGAATTCCTGACGGGTAGCGACTTCTCCGGCTCCCGCCTGCTTGGCTGGGACACTCCCGATCCGAACTATGAGGGCACATCGGCCTTCGGCTCGATGCTCAGCAGTTCGGCGTACGGACACACTGGCTGGACCGGTACCGAGATGTGGGTGGACCCGGCCCGTGATGTCTTCGTGATCTTCCTGGCCAATCGCAGCTTCGATCCCCGTGCACGCCATTCCCTGCGGGCCATGGCCGAAGTGCGCGCCGCGGTGTCGGACGCAGTGGCGCGGGCGGTGCCCGCGGTGGAGTCGCAGGTCGCAGGTCGCACGTCGTAAGGAGGTCGGAGGTCGCAGGAGGTGCCGGGTCATGCGCCCCACGCCCACGACCTGCGGCACGCGGCTCCTGATGCTCGCTTGCCCGTATACAAGGGGCGGCCTGCGGGCCGCCCCTACTATATTCCATCCATGATCCAACCCGATACCATCCGCAAGGCACTCCGCGGCGTGAAGGACCCCGAGCTGGGGCTCAACATCGTGGACATCGGCCTCGTCTATGACATCATCGTGAACGAAACCGCCGACGTGGATGCCGACGTGATCGTGAAGATGACGCTCACCTCGCCAGGGTGTCCCGCTGGCGGCCAGATCATGGATGACGTGCGGAACGTGGTGAGCGATCTCGAAGGCGTGGACCGCGTGGAAGTGGAGCTGGTGTGGGAGCCTTACTGGACGCCGGACAAGATGGATCCGCGCGTCAAGGCGTTCATGGGTTTTTAGCGGTTCCAGCCTGAAGCAGCTGCTCTCCGATTTCCTCTACCTGCCAGCGCCTGATGCCCGGCACCGTCAGCAGTGCCTCGAC
>DASSOW010000323.1:0-8895 GCA_035700175.1 Gemmatimonadales bacterium
CATCCAGTTCATGGCGGACACGACCTGCCGGCGGGTGGAGGGGGGTCGTGAGTCGTGGGACATGTGCCGTGGGTCACGGGTCGCGGGTCGCGGGTCTTGAGTCAGGCAACCTCGACCCATAATCCATGACCCGTCGTGACCCATGACCCGTGACCCACGACCCAATGGAGGCGCAGGGAATCGAACCCTGGTCCGAATCGGCTTCCAAAACAGCGTCTACGTGCGTAGACCGGATTTTTTGCCGTCGTCGCCGTCCGGTAGCCGGACCACCTGCCAGCGATCTATCTCCTGAATCTCACACCGTGTGTCGGAGCATCACACAGCGCTAGCCCGGATTTGCGATCCGGCGGCAGCGCCCCAGGCGGGCTCTGTTCACCGGAGGTGCGTGAAGCGAGTCTAGCTCAGCTTACGCAGCCAGTGCCATTTCAGTGTTGGCAGTTGAAACGTTCCAAGCGGTTTTACCAGGGACCTGGACCTGGGCACGCAACCATTCTTTCATCCGACCCGTCGAAGCCAGTCGCCCCCGGATCAGTAGCCAAATATAACCAGCAAGGAATAGGCCGGGAAGCAGGATGGGCAGGATGGGCATGACGGGCATGACGGGCAGGCCCAAGCTGGCCTGACATCACCCGCCCATCGCGCCCATCGCGCCCATCCTATTTCATCTTCTCCGCAACAACCACTCGGTCCCTCCCCTGCTCCTTCGCCTTGTAGAGCGCCTGGTCTGCCTGCAGCAGCAGGTTGTCGATGGACCGGCTGGTTTCCGGCGACGCTGCGACGCCGAAGGACGCGGTGAGGTGCCGAGCGGTGCCTTGCCAATCCCACGGGCGCCCAGCCAGCGCGGCACGCACCCGCTCCGCAATCCGCCGGCCGACGTCGAGCGGGGCATTGGGCAGCCAGATCACGAATTCTTCCCCGCCAATCCGCGCCACTGTATCCATGCCGCGTACCTGATCCCGCAACAGCGCGGCGAGATGGATGAGCGCCGAGTCGCCCGCGGCGTGACCCAGTCCGTCATTCACCTTCTTGAAGTGATCGAGATCGATCGAGATCAGCGCACCGCCGGCCAGCTTGGCGTCATGCATCGCACGCTGAAGTTCGGCTCGGTTGCCCAGTCCCGTGAGTGGATCACGGAATGCGCCACGCTCGGCGACGGCGTGCTGCTGCGCGGCTTCGAGCCGAGGTCCCGCCTCCCGTATGGCCTCAAGAATCTCGGCCAGCCGTGCGCCGGTGGGTTCGACACCGCCGGTGAGCCACAGCGCCACCGCTCCCACCACCTTGTTGCCAGCGCTGGTGATCGGTTCGAGCTGGACCATGGCCGGCCGCTGGCGGCGGTCGGCAGCCGCGCCGCCGAGAGGATCGCCCCGGACCACCATCCGCTCCATCTCGCCGCGCGCCACCTTGTCCAGGTCACACTCGCGCGCCACGATCTTCTCGAGCAGCCGGCGGTCCGCATGACCCGACACACCCGCCACGCGCACGCCATCGGGCTCGCGGGATACTACGACGACTGCCGCGTTGGTGGTGCGCTCGAGCTGGTAGGCGAGCCTGAGCGATACACTGCCCACCGACTCGATGGCGCCTGACTCCGGCCGTGCCTGCGCCAGTGCCACCACCTCCGGCCGGCGCTTGAGCCCCTCGAGCAATCGGTCAAGATCCTCGTCCACCTCAGGGCTCGGCGTGACGCCAGTCGGCACGAGCAGCGCGACCGCGAAACGATTCCGGCTCCGGATCACGAGCGTACCCGACTCGACCCGCTCCACACCGCTGCGTTCGCTGTCGCGGGCGCTCTCGACCCGGCGATCGAGCGAGACGACTTCGTTGAACGACAGCCGATCCGCATCGATGACTCGCTCGATGACCGGATCGTCATCGCCTACCGCTCGTTCGGAGAGCCACACGCCAAGCGCACCATGCGCCCGTAGCAGCCAGCGCAATGCCGGCTCGGGCAGCAGTTCGGGACCGGCAACTGGCCGCGTGGCGAGTCCGGGCCGGCCCGCCGTACTGCCGAAGCGGCTGTGCGCGTACCAGCCAGCCACCACGCCGATGAGCAACGCCAGGATGAGCGGAGTCATCGGGAGAGAATGCGGCTGGCTGCCACCGCCGCACCAAAGCCGTTGTCGATGTTGACGACCGTGACGCCGGATGCGCAGGAGTTAAGCATGCCAAGCAGTGCCGCGAGCCCGCCGAACGAAGCGCCGTAGCCGACGCTCGTGGGCACGGCAATGACCGGCTGACGCAGCAGGCCTCCCACCACACTGGGCAGCGCGCCCTCCATGCCAGCCACCACGATCACTACGTCCGCCGCTCGCAGACGGTCACTCTCCGCAAGCAGGCGGTGCAGCCCTGCGACGCCCACGTCCACGAGGCGGTCCACGCCGTGCGAAAACGCCTCGAGCACGGTGGCCGCCTCCTCGGCAACCGGCAGGTCGCTGGTGCCCGCCGAGACAACGGCAACGGTGCCAACAGCTTCGGTCAGCTCAGCGGACTCGAGCCACGCGACCCGCGCCACGGCGTTCCAGCGCATGGCGGGAAACCGCCGCTGCAGGAGCGCGCGCTGCTCATCGGTGACGCGAGTCGCGAGGAAGCCGCCGCTCGCGTCGCTCAGGTGCTCCGCGATCGCGAGCACCTGGTCGGCCGTCTTGGAGGCGGCGAAGATCACCTCGGGCCGCCCCTGGCGGAGCGCGCGATGATGATCGATAGTGGCAAACGGCAATTGTTCAGAGGGGAAATTGCGCAGTTGCTCGAGTGCTGCGTCCGAGCTGACGCGGCCGGCCGCGACCGCGGCCAGGAGTTCGGCCAGGGCCGCGGGTGTCACGCCACGCGCGGGATCGGCGTGAAGTCGCGATCCAGGTACGCGTGAAAGATCTGCTCCGCCTCGGTCATGCTCTCGACCTGGAAGAGCCGCTGGCGGAGCTCGCTCGCCCCGTGCAGGCCCTTGGTGTACCAGCCCAGGTGCTTGCGGAACTCGATCACGGTCTTGCGCGAGTCGCCCTGAAGCCGCAACGCCAGCCGAGCGTGCTGCAGTGCCACCCGGAATCGCTCGCGCGCGTCGGGGAGGATGGGCCGAGGCTGGTCTGCCAGCAATGCCTGCGCATCGCGAAAGATCCAGGGGTTCCCGAACGCCCCCCGGCCGATCATGACGCCGGCGCAGCCAGTGTGGTTTCGCATGCGCACCACGTCTTCCGCGGTCTCGATATCGCCGTTGCCGATGACCGGGATATCGAGCGCCTCCACCACCCGGGCGATCTCGTCCCAGTTGGCGTGCCCCGAGAACATCTGTGTGCGGGTACGGGCATGGAGTGTGAACGCACGGGCACCGGCGTCCTGCATCCGGAGCGCGATCTCCACCGGCGTGCGGGACTCCTCATTCCAGCCGGACCGGGTCT
The DNA here is from genome assembly GCA_035700175.1 of Gemmatimonadales bacterium. Taxonomy (GTDB): domain Bacteria; phylum Gemmatimonadota; class Gemmatimonadetes; order Gemmatimonadales; family GWC2-71-9; genus CAMLHP01. Next base: position 3,390 of record DASSOW010000323.1, read on the forward strand.
TCACGGTCACCGGCAGGTGCGTTGCCCCGATCACCGCGCGGATGATCCGATCCACGAGGTCCAGGTCCTTGAGGCAGCCGGAGCCGCCGTTGCGCTTCACGACTTTCTTGACCGGGCAGCCGAAGTTGATGTCGATGAATTCCGGCTGGTAGTGCTCGGTGATGAGCGCGGCCGCCTCCGCCATGGCGTCGGGATCGGAGCCATAGATCTGGATTCCGATGGGCCGCTCGCAGGGCTCGAACTCGGCACCTTCCAACGTGTTGCGGATCCGGCGGCGAATCGCTTCGGAGGAGAGGAATTCGGACAGCACCACGTCCGCCCCCAGCTCCCGGCAGATCTGCCGGAACGGGGCCTCGGAGACACCCGCCATGGGTGCAAGGAGGAGCGCAAAAGGATGCGCGGACGGATAGGGCAATGGCATGGGCAAAAAATACCCGGCGCGCAGGGCGAGGGCAACGCGGCCGGGGGGCGTGAGGTGCGCAGATACACCAGAGCTCAACCTAGCGGGGCCGGCTCCGCCAACGCAGATTGCCAAAACCGACCGTCGGATTTCCTTCCGGACACTACCGATGAGGAATGCCCCCCATGTCACATCGTCGTGCCCTATTCGCATCTTTCGCGCTGACGCTGCTCGCGACAGCGTGTGACCAGGCCGGCCCCAGTGACGGCCCGGCCTTCGCCAAGGCTTCCGTGGACCTCCCCTACGGTGAAGGTCCCGTCAGCCCCGTGCTCGACAGCATCAACCGGGCGATCGCGGCGCGCGGCCTCGACGTCCAGCTCGAGCGGGCTGAGTTTGTCGTCGCCAACAAGCCGGGCGCGGCGGCGTCCGGCCAGGTGGTCTTCGCCAACGATCGCGCCAAGCGGCTTGCGTCGCGGTGGGTAGCTGGTGATCAGCGCCGCGCCGCCGATGGCGACCGCATCAACTGGCTGGTGGTCGATCCCTTCATGGCGGCGCACACCAGCGGCGGCAGCCAGATCGTGACCGCCTCCGTTGCCTCGGCGTTCCACACCTGGGACAGTCAGACCTGCACCACGCTGGACGTTGACCAGCGCGAGTGGGGCGGGACGACGTTTCCGAGCGGCATTCTCGACATCGGCATCCCCGCCGATCCGTTCGAGGCAAACATCAATATCATCGGCTTCCTGCCGGGCGGTCTCTTCAATACCGTCCTGGGACCAGGGTCGTCGGAAAGCGTGCTGGGCGTGACCTTCACCTTCGTCTTCATCAATCCCGATGGCACCCCGACCGACATCAACCACGATGGCCGGGACGACACGGCCTTCAAGGAGATGTGGTTCAACAACGACTTTGCCTGGACCACGACCGGGCTGGGCAGCGATATCGACGTGGAGACAGTGGCGCTGCACGAGATTGGCCATGCCTTCGAGATGGGCCACTTCGGGAAGATTTTCGGGACCCTCGGCAACCTCAAGCTGCACGTCTCGCCGAGGGCGGTGATGAACGCCGCAATCCTGGGCCCGCTGCGGAGTCCGCTCGGTACCGATGAAGCCGCGTTCTGCGGGAACTGGGCGAGCTGGCCGAAGTGATGGTCGCAAGTCATAGGTCGCAAGTCGCAAGTCGCAGGTCGCAGGTCGTAAGCGGAAGGTCCACCACCCCTGCTCGAAACAGGATTGGCAGGCCCTTTCATGCACTGAGGATCGGGTGCTCACGACCTACGTCCTACGACCTACGACCTATGACTTGCGACCTGCGACTTGCGACTTGCGACTCCCCTACTCCCATTCAATGGTCGCGGGGGGTTTGGAACTCACGTCGTAAACCACGCGGTTGACGCCCTCCACTTCGTTGGCAATCCGGCTGGAAATGTGCGCCAGGACATCCGGCGGGAAGGGAAACCAGTCGGCGGTCATGCCGTCCCGGCTGGTGACCGCCCGCAGGGCCACGACCTGGTCGTAGCTGCGCTCGTCGCCCTTGACACCCACCGAGTGAATGGGCAGCAGCACGGCGAACGCCTGCCAGATGTCATCGTACAGTCCGGCGGCGCGGATTTCCTCGACGTAGATGGCGTCGGCGTGGCGCAGCGTGTCCAGCGCCGCCTCGGTCACCGCGCCGAGGATTCGGATGGCGAGCCCCGGTCCCGGGAAGGGATGCCGGCCGACCATCTCCTCAGGCAGGCCGAGCTCCCGGCCGACCTGCCGCACCTCGTCCTTGAACAGCTCGCGCAGCGGCTCGATCAGCTTGAACGGCAACCGCTCGGGCAGTCCGCCCACGTTGTGATGAGTCTTGATGGTGACCGATGGGCCGCCCATGGGCGACACCGACTCGATGACATCGGGATAGAGCGTGCCTTGCACCAGGAAACCAACGTCATTGCCCACCGCGCGCGCTTCCGCTTCGAACACGTCGATGAACGTGTGACCAATTCGGCGGCGCTTGGTCTCCGGGTCGGTGACGCCGTCGAGCTGGTCGAGGAACTGGCGCGAGGCATCCACCACCCGCAGGTCGATGCCGAGGTTGCTCCGGAAGGTGTGCTCCACCTGCTCCCGCTCACGGAGCCGCAGCAGTCCGTGGTCGACAAAGATGCAGGTGAGCCGGTCACCCACCGCCCGGTGCACCAGCGCCGCAGCCACGGCGCTATCCACACCTCCCGACAGTCCGCAGATCACCCGTGACGTCGGTCCCACCATGGCGGCCACCCGCGCCACTTCGCGATCCACGAAGTGCCCCGGGGTCCAGTCGGGCGTGCAGTGGCAGATGTCAAACAGGAATGCAGAGAGGATTTCACCGCCCCGCGGCGTATGCGCCACCTCGATATGGAACTGGACTCCGTAGAGCGGCCGCGATTCGTGCTCGATGGCGGCGACGGGGCTGTTGGCGCTCTGGGCGACCACGTGGTACCCGGGCGGCGCCACGTCCACGTGGTCGCCGTGGCTCATCCAGACCTGCGTCTCCTCGCCGGCTTTCCATCCGGGGAACAGCTTGCCGCCACTCACGGCGATGGTCGCCCGCCCGTACTCCCGGCGCGACGCGCGCACCACCGACCCGCCGCTCAGCTGCGACATGAGCTGCATGCCGTAGCAGACACCGAGCACCGGGATGCCCAGCTCCAGCAGGGCGGGATCGGCCGTCGGGACGTTGTCGCCGTACACGGAATTGGGCCCGCCCGAGAGGATGATCCCCTTGGGCTGCCAGTCCCGGATCCAGTCTACCGTGCGGCTGGGCGGGTGGATCTCGCAGTACACGTGGGCTTCGCGGACCCGCCGGGCAATGAGCTGCGTGTATTGTGACCCGAAGTCGATGATCAGTATGCCCGGCTCATGTGCCATGGTCGAGTCAGTCCCCGCCGAGAGTTTCGCCCCGCATGAGGTCCTCAATCGATTCCCGAGGACGGATCACCTGGAAGTTGCCGTCGCGCACCAGCACCTCGGCGGCCCGCGGTCGGCTGTTGTAGTTGGAGCTCATGGCAAAACCGTATGCGCCGGCTCCAAGCAAGGCGAGCCGCTCGCCTCGCTCCACACCGGCCAGGTCGCGATCGAGCGCCAGGAAGTCGCCCGACTCGCACACCGGCCCCACCACGTCGACTCGGCCCACTGGCCGGCCCGCCTCGCGCACCTCGACGATCTCGTGCCATGCCTGGTAGTGGCTGGGCCGGACCAGGTCGTTCATGCCGGCGTCGACGATGACCACGTCCCGCCCACCCGAGTGCTTGCGAAAGACCACCGACGTCAGCAGCACACCGGCGGCGGCCACGAGGTAGCGGCCCGGCTCGAGCGAAATCGTGAGCCCCGTGTCGGCGACCAGCGGCGCGATAGCGGCGGCCAGCGTGGCTGGATCGAGCGGCGACTCGTCGTGATAGCGGACTCCCAGGCCACCACCGATGTCGAGCGTCCGGATGCTGCTGACTCCCGCGCGCTCGAGATCCTTCACGATACCCAGCAGGCGCGAGACTCCCTCGACGTACGGTGAGGTGTCGAGCAGCTGGCTGCCGAGGTGCATGGCGACGGTATCGAGGGAGAGCCACCGGTTGCGCGCGATGGTCTGGGCCATCCGCACGACCTGGTCCACGGGCACGCCGAACTTGATGCCCCCCTGCCCCGTGGCAATGAAGGGATGGGTGTCGGCCGTGACGTCCGGATTGACCCTGATGCCCACGCTGGCCTTCCGCCGAAGCCGCTCGGCGATCGGCGCCAGGGCGTCCAGTTCCGCCGCCGACTCGAGGTGGATGTGCCCCACGCCGCTCTGGACGGCAAATTCCAGCTCGACGTCCGTCTTGCCGACCCCGCTGAACACCACTCGTTCCGCCGGAAAGCCGGCGGCGAGCACGCGCTGCAGCTCGCCGCCGGAGACAATGTCGGCGCCGGTGCCGAGATCACGCAGCAGCCGCAGGATGGCCAGGTTGGAGTTGGCCTTGACGGCGTAGGAGATCCGGTGCGGAATGGCGCCGAGCGCGTCGTCGAGGAGGCGGTACCGCTGGCTGATGACATCGGCGTTATAGACGAATGCCGGGGTGCCGATCGCATCGGCGACACGGGCGAGACTCACGCCGCCGTCGTACAGCTCGCCCTTCACCCGCTCCAGTCCCGCCTCCTCCAGCAGCCGCGCGCGCGCCTCGGGGGGCGTGCTGCGCGCCCGGGCCTCGCTCAGTAGGCCTTTGCCCACACCGCCTCCGCGACGCTGGGCCGGTTGCACCAGAGGCAGGTGGCGGGCGCCACCGGCGAGCGGAACTCCGCATCGGGCAGGACCCGGATGGTTGCCTTGGTCTGCTCCTTGATTTCCGCCTCGCAGGCGCCGTCGCCGCAGAAGCCGCCGTACACGAAGCCCCCCGCCCCGGCCATCCGGGCGATGAACTCGTCCTTGCTTGCTCCGCGAACGCTGTTGGCCTCGCGTCGCTCGCGCGCGGCCTGCAGCAGCGCGGCCTGCATGTCATCCATCTCCTGTTCCATCCGTCGTGCGAGTCCCACCACCGACACCGGCTCCTTCTTGCCGCCGGTGCGTCGTGCGAGCATCACGGCGCCGGCGGCAACGTCCCTGGGGCCGATCTCCAGTCGCAGCGGGACGCCCCGCGCTTCCCACTCGTAATACTTGGCGCCCGGCTTGATGTCGTCGCGCGCGTCGAGGTGCACGCGGATCTGGCTGGCGCGCAGCTCGCGCATGATCGCATCCGCCGCCTCCATCACCGAGGCACGTTCCTCGTCGGTCCGATAGATCGGCACGATGACGACCTGCCACTGCGCCAGCCGTGGCGGGCAGACCAGGCCCTTGTCGTCGCTGTGGGTCATGATGAGGCCACCCACCAGCCGGGTGGAGACGCCCCACGACGTGTTCCACACGTAGTCCAGCCGCCCGTCGGCAGTCTGGAAGGTGACCTCGAACGCGCGGGAGAAGTTCTGGCCGAGGTTGTGGCTGGTACCCGCCTGCAACGCCTTGTTGTCCTGCATCAGCCCTTCGCAGCTGTAGGTTCTGAGCGCGCCGGCGAACCGCTCGCTGTCGGTCTTGAGCCCGGTGAGCACCGGCATGGCCATCCACTCTTCCATGAAGGTGCGA